>NZ_FMBM01000001.1:1262500-1440000 GCF_900094735.1 Saliniramus fredricksonii | reverse complement strand
CCCGGCCTGACTCCGTCAGGTCGAAACGCGCTCTAGAGCGTGCCCTGGAAATAGAAATTGTCCGCAAGGCCACCGCCTGTCGGCGTAATCGCGTTCTGGCCCGGCCAGGTCACGAGCTGGGCGCCCATGCCATGGCTGGAAATGCCGGTATTCCCGATGGCGCCGGTCACGGCATCCTCGATCGCGAGGCTGACCGCATCGATCACCACATTCATGATGCCGGCAGTGAGCCCGCCGAGGAGCTTCTCCCACCAGGGAATGTGCGAGGAATGCGTGATGCTCTTGTGGGGATCCTTCGCGAAGGCGATGGAGCGCGAAGCGGGGAGATACTGGCCGGGATTCTTGCTGGCGATGCTGAAGCTGATATAGGCGTCATCCAGGCCGGTAATGTCACAACGACCGGCAGCCGTGGTGCGGATCAGGTTGCCCTCGAGGTGGATGTCGAGATTCTGGATGACGGGCGGATACCAGATCAGCCCCACCTTTACCTTGTCGAGCGTGACATTGCCGTGATTGGAGATCTTCGTCGCGCCGTCCCATGAGAACTGCGACGCGTTCGACCCCCTGTAGGCCTGCGGCATCGCCGGCAGCAACACATGCTCGAAGAAGCGGCTCGCGGCCAGGACGAAGCCGAAATCATGGCCACCCTGCATCAGCTGCGTATCGAAGACCGGTTCGATATTCTTGATCGAAACGTCGCTGAGCATGCCGAGCACCGCCAGATTGCCCAGCTCGTTGTCGTCATTCTGCTGATAGGCATAGGTCAGCTGCTTGAGGGTCAGCCATGAGGCGCCGGCGGGCGGCGCGAGGCTGAGTTCGGCGAAGACGAAGGAGAGCTCCTGCCGGCTCGCGATGAAGGCGTGCGCCAGAGCGACGCCGAGGACATCGCTGACGAGGCCCGGAATCGGGGAATCCTTGCGGCTGTCCGGATTGAGCACGGTGACCGCGCCGGGGGTCTTGTCGCCCGGGTTCTTGCCCACGACCCTGCAATCGAATTTCAGGTGTTTCTGGTCCGATTTTCCCGCCGGCGTGACGAAATCCAGCTGGAACTGCACGATCGGGATCGCCCCGTCGAGGGAATAGCTCTTGCCCGACGCCTTGTCGAGCAGGGTCCCCTTGGTGACCGGCGTGTCGAAATGAATGAAGCGTCCGGTGCCACCCGGCACCATCGTCCAGCTTCCGAAATCGCCGGAGACCTTCACGGCATCGTCTTCATAGGCGAAGCTTGCCGGAAACTTCTTTTCTGATTCCTTGAGGCGGGCATTGATCCAGGTTCCGCTACAGGCGAAAACCGCGTCCCATCGGTAATTTTGCATGATTGCTCCTTGTTTCGATCTTCGAAGAGCAATCTATAGTTTCTTTTCTAGAGGAGGCTTAAGCTTGATACTAAGAACTGGCGCAAATCTCGTTCAATTTGTATGGATATGATTTTACTGATTTATTCTAGATACTTGCGTTGCCGATAACGAGAATGAGTTCGTATTTTGATCGACATGAATCAGGCGTCTTGTAATCGTAGCTAGTATTTTAACCCAGGATACAGAGCATCGTGTCGTCGGGTGGATACCGGCTGAAGGAAAATCTGATGCGCCAAACAATGCCTCGGGGTTCCCGGCCTGACTCGGTCAGGTCGGAACGCGCGCGAACGGTATGATGATCCCGCGCGGCGTTATACCCGGTCGCGCGCGAATCCCGTCTGACACGGAGGGGAACTGCACGGGGTGATTTTTGACTCCGGGCGGAGATACGGTCTGCGCACCGACCCCAAGCCTCACCCCCACCACGGCTCCGGCAAGGCCACACGCCCGGCTGCATCCTCGATGATCTGGCCGGCGGCAAAGAGCGTCTCCTCGTCGAAGGGCCGCCCGATCAGTTGCAGGCCGAGCGGCAGGCCCTTGGCATCGAAGCCGCCAGGCACGGAAATGCCGGGCAGGCCGGCCATGTTCACGGTCACGGTAAAGATGTCGTTGAGATACATCTCCACGGGGTCGCCCGAACCCTTCTCGCCGATGCCGAAAGCGGCGGACGGCGTCGTCGGCGTCAGGATGGCATCGACGCCATCGGCATAGACGTTTTCGAAATCGCGCTTGATCAGGGTGCGGATTTTCTGCGCGCGCAGGTAATAGGCGTCGTAATAGCCCGCCGAGAGCACATAGGTGCCGATCATCACCCGGCGCTTGACCTCGCGACCGAAACCGGCGGCGCGGGTGCGCTCGTACATGTCGAGGATGTCCTTGCCCTCGACGCGCAGGCCGTAGCGCACGCCGTCATAGCGGGCGAGGTTGGACGAGGCCTCCGCCGGGGCCACGATGTAATAGGCCGGCAGGGCATATTGCGTATGCGGCAGCGAGACCTCGACAATCTCGGCGCCCGCCTCGCGCAGCCAGGCCTGGCCGGCTTCCCAGAGTCGCTCGATCTCCGCTGGCATGCCGGGCACGCGGTACTCCTTGGGAATGCCGATCTTCAACCCCTTCACGCCACGTCCCACGGCGGCCTCGAAATCGGGCACAGGGAGATCGGCGCAGGTCGTGTCCCGCGCATCCGGCCCGGCCATGGCCTGGAGCATCATGGCCGAATCGCGCACGGTCCTGGTGATCGGGCCGGCCTGGTCGAGCGAGGAGGCAAAGGCGACGATGCCCCAGCGCGAGCAGCGGCCATAGGTCGGCTTGATGCCCACGGTCCCGGTGAACGCCGCCGGCTGGCGGATGGAGCCGCCGGTATCCGTCGCGGTCGCGGCCAGGCACAGACGTGCGGAAACCGCCGCCGCAGAACCGCCGGAGGAGCCGCCGGGTACGAGCGGGGTCTCATCCCCCGCCCGCCGCCAGGGCGACACTGCGGGTCCGAAGGCGCTGGTCTCGTTGGACGAGCCCATGGCGAATTCATCGCAATTGAGCTTGCCGAGCATGACGGCGCCGGCATGCCAGAGATTGGCGCTCACGGTCGATTCGTAACGTGGCGTGAAGCCCTTCAGAATGTTGGAGCAGGCCGTCGATTCGACACCCTCGGTGCAGAACAGGTCCTTCACCCCGATCGGCAGCCCCTCGAGCGGACGCGCCTCGCCGCGTGCGATACGCTCATCCGCCGCCACCGCCATGGCGAGCGCCTGGTCGGGCGTCTCGCGGACATAGGCGTTGAGACTCTTCGCAGCGCCCATGGCCTGCTGGTGGGCCTTTGCGAGTTCGACGGCGGAAAAACGCCCGGCGGCAAGGCCGTCGCGGGCTTCGGCGAGGGTGAGATCGGTCAGATTCGTCACGGGCGGGCACTTTCTGCGAGAAGTGGCGCGGGAATGGTGCAGGCGATGCGGCGGAATGCGGCTTACTCGACGACTTTCGGCACGAGGAAGAACCCGTCTTCCGTAGCCGGCGCGTTGGCAGTGACATCGACAGCCTTGCCGCCATCGGTCACCCCGTCCTCGCGCATCTTCATCGCCATCGGCGTCACCGAGGTCATCGGCTCCACATCGGTCACATCGACCTCGCCGAGTTGCTCGACGAATGCGAGGATCGCGTTCAGCTCATTCTGGAGATGCGGCACGTCGTCATCGCTCACGGCGATACGCGCGAGCCGGGCAATGCGGCGGACAGTGTCTTGATCGACCGACATGGGCGTTCCTGCAATGCGTCATAAGGTGCTGCGGCTATATCACCGCGCAGGTGCAGGCCGCAAGGGCGCGGGGCAACGTGGCCGTGGAGCATCTTCATCCCGCATGGAGCCGCCACCCCTCTCCCCGCTCCATCTTCGGAGATCCCGCACAGGCAGGCTGAAAGTTCGATTCAGCGCAATCTCCCCCTCCCCGATAAAACGGGGCGGGCGTGAGGGCGGTGACGATCATTCTCCGCCCTCGTTGACGATCACCAGCTTCATCCGCGGCGCGCTCTGTTCTGATACTCCGTCCCCCCAACCTTCTCCACGAGGGATAGGGACGTTATGGCATGGCCCGCATGTAGCGCGAGCCCTCCTGCCATAACGCAGCATCCGGGCATGGCGTGCGGGCGTCAGTCGTCGCCTTCTTCCGCCTCGTCCTCGTCGGTATCGAGACGTTCGATCTCGACCCCCTCGCGCAGGCCCAGAATGACGGCCTGCTGGGCCTGACGTGTGAGGAAATTGTCGATCTGCTCGCGCATCTCCTCGAATTCCGGCATCGGCGTTTCGCGACGTTCCTCGACCTTGATCACGTGCCAGCCGAACTGCGTCTCGACCGGTTCGGAAACCTCGCCAGGCTCGAGAGCGAAAGCGGCTTCCGAGAACGGCGCAACCATGCGGCCCGCCGTGAAGAAGCCGAGATCGCCGCCATTGCGGGCCGAACCGGGATCCTGCGAGACTTCGCGGGCGATTTCGGCGAATTCCTCGCCGGCTTCGAGGCGCTCGCGCACGGCGATGGCTTCCGCCTCCTCCTCGACGAGGATATGGCGCGCACGCACCTCGTCCTCGGGCTCGACGCCTGCCGTCGTGGTCTCGAAGAGATCGCGCGCGGCCTCCTCGGTTACGGCATCATCGACTTCGCCCTGCATGTAGTCTTCGAGCAGCATCTTCTCGCGGAGATAAGCCACCCGGCGGGCGAATTCCTCGCCCTCACCGATGCCGGCTTCCATCGCAGCCTGCGCGCCGAGCCGCAGATCCACCAGATAGGTGATCACGATCTCGAGGCGCTCGTCCGGATCGGCATCGCGCAGCTGCAGCGCCGGATCGGCCATGGCGATGGCGACATCGGCCGCCGTGATCTCGATGTCACCGGCGCGCGCGACGACGCGATCGGGATCGTCCTGCGCTGCGGCCGGCGGCGTCAGGGCGAGACCGAGTGCGAGCGGCACAGCCAGCGCGAGCGGCGCCACACGGCGACGGAGCTGCCCGGCAACCCGCCGGATCAATGAGGGGGCAATCGGGTTTTGCATGTTTTGCACGATCATCAGCTGTCCTTGAGCATTGCAGCGGGGGCTGCGGAATCGACACGTTTCCGACCGGACCGATCGGGCCGGCCCGCTTTTTTTCGATTTTCACCATGCCTCGCGTCAGCAACACGCCATGCCGACCGTATCAACCGGTTGGAAATCGCGCGCACCTTCTGCTAAAGCAACGGCGCATGAGGGATTGGTGGCCCATCCGGGCGCGATGTGCAAGACCCTGCACGCGCACCGAATCGGGCATTCGCCTCTTCTGCCTCTCGATTGTCGCAGCCGTGGCCTTTCGGATGCGTGTGGCGATGATTAAGTGTATGACGCATGCGCGGGCCGCGCGCAGGCGGCCTTACGGCGCGCCGCGACGGTTTGCGGACGATTTCGGCAATCAGGAACGGCACTGGACGAAAAACATCCATGTTCGGCACTCTCGCGAAGAAAATCTTCGGCTCGGCGAATGATCGCCGCATCAAGGCCTACCGCCCGCGTGTGGAGGCGATCAATGCGCTCGAACCGGAACTGGAGGCCCTGTCGGACGACGATCTGCGTGCCCGTACCACCATGTTCCGCGAACAGCTCGCCAAAGGCGCAAAGCTCGACGACCTGCTCGTTCCGGCCTTCGCTACCGTGCGCGAAGGCGCGCGGCGCGTGCTCGGCCAGCGGCATTTCGACGTCCAGCTGGTCGGCGGCATGGTGCTTCACGAGGGCGACATCGCCGAGATGAAGACCGGTGAGGGAAAGACGCTCGTCGCTACCCTGCCCGTCTACCTCAACGCGCTGACCGGGCGCGGCGTGCATGTCGTCACCGTGAACGACTATCTCGCACGCCGCGACAGCGAGTGGATGGGGCAGGTCTATCGATTCCTCGGCATGCCCGTCGGCGTGATCGTGCACGGGCTCGATGATGTCCAGCGCAAGGATGCCTATGCCTGCGACATCACCTACGGCACCAACAACGAATTCGGCTTTGATTATCTGCGCGACAACATGAAATACGATCTCGCGCAGATGACCCAGCGCGGGCACCATTTCGCCATCGTCGACGAGGTCGATTCGATTCTGGTCGACGAGGCACGCACGCCTCTGATCATTTCAGGCCCGCTCGACGACCGGTCGGAACTCTACACCCAGATCGATGCCCTCGTTCCGCAGCTCACGCCCGAGCACTATGATCTCGACGAAAAGCAGCGCGCCGTCTCGCTCAATGATGACGGCAACGAGCGCATGGAAGAGCTCCTGCGCGAAGTCGGGCTCCTGAAGGATGGTGACCTCTACGATGCGGCCAATGCCACCATCGTGCACCATATCAACCAGGCCCTGCGCGCGCACGTGCTGTTCACGCGCGACAAGGACTATATCGTGCGCAATGACGAAGTCGTCATCATCGACGAGTTCACCGGGCGCATGATGCCCGGACGACGTTTTTCGGAAGGGTTGCACCAGGCGCTCGAAGCCAAGGAAAAGGTCAAGATCCAGCCCGAGAACCAGACCCTGGCCTCAATCACCTTCCAGAACTATTTCCGCCTCTACGAGAAGCTCGCCGGCATGACCGGCACGGCCTCGACCGAGGCCGAGGAATTCGCCGATATCTACAAGCTCGACGTCGCCGAAATCCCCACCAACCGTCCGATCGCGCGCCTCGACGAGAATGACGAGGTCTATCGCACGGTCGAGGAGAAATACGAGGCGATCATCCGGGAGATCGCCGAGGCTTCCGAGAAGGGCCAGCCGACGCTGGTTGGCACCACCTCGATCGAGAAATCCGAGATTCTGGCCGAACTGCTCGTCAAGCGCGGCTTCAAGCTGATCGATTTCGAGAAACCGACGGCGCTGGAGCCGCTCTACGAGGCGGCGCGCGGCGGGCGTGCAGCCGGGACCTTCGCGGTGCTCAATGCCCGTTTCCACGAGCAGGAAGCCTTCATCGTCGCCCAGGCCGGCGTACCCGGCGCCATCACCATCGCCACCAACATGGCCGGTCGCGGGACCGACATCCAGCTCGGCGGCAATGCCGAGATGCGGATCTCGCGCGAGCTGGATGGCGTCACCGACGAGGCCGAGCGCGCCAGGCGCGAGGAGGAGATCCGCCGCGAGACGGAAGCGTTCAAGGAGCGCGCCAAGGAGGCGGGCGGCCTCTACGTGATGGGCACCGAGCGCCACGAATCACGGCGCATCGACAACCAGCTGCGCGGGCGATCCGGTCGTCAGGGCGATCCGGGCCGCTCCAAGTTCTATCTGTCGCTGCAGGACGATCTGATGCGGATCTTCGGATCCGACCGGATGGAGAACATGCTGACCAAGCTCGGCCTTGAGGAAGGCGAGTCGATCACCCATCCCTGGATCAACAAGGCGATCGAGAAAGCGCAATCGAAGGTCGAAATGCGCAATTTCGACATTCGCAAGAACATCCTCAAATACGACAACGTCATGAACGACCAGCGCAAGGTCATCTTCGAACAGCGTCGTGAATTCATGGCCGAGGAGAGCGTGCGCGAGACCATCGACGACATGCGTCAGAACCTCGTCGAGGATATCGTCACCCGGCATATCCCCGCCGATGCCTATCCGGAGCAATGGGATGTCGTGGGCCTGAAGGAGGATGTGCAGAAGCTGCTCAATCTCGATTCCCCCGTCGATGACTGGGCGCGCGAGGAGGGCATCGCCGATGAGGAGATGCGCGACCGGCTGCGCGAGGCGGCGGATGCCCATTATGCCGGGCGCGTCGAGAAGAACACGCCGCGCGTGATGACCTATGTCGAAAAGCAGGTTCTGCTGCAAAGCCTCGACCAGCTCTGGCGCGAGCACATCGTCACGCTCGAACATTTGAGACAGGTCGTGGGCTGGCGCGGCATGGCCCAGCGCGACCCGCTGAACGAGTACAAATCCGAAGCCTTCCAGCTCTTCGAGGGGCTGATCACGCGCCTGCGCGAGCAGGTCACCGCCCAGATGATGCGTGTCGAGGTGGTCTTCGAGAAGCCGCCGGAGCCGCAACTGCCGGAAATGCATGCCGAGCATCGCAATCCCAATACCGGCGAGAATGAATTCGATGCGCCCCCGGGCCCGGCTTCGCGCCTCGGCGCTGCCGGTGGCGGCGCGGCAGCTGCCACGGGTTTCGTGCAACCGGAGAAGCGCGATCCGAATGATCCCGCCACCTGGGGCAAGGTCGGCCGCAACGAAGCCTGTCCCTGCGGTTCGGGCAAGAAATTCAAGCATTGCCACGGCGTGCTGGCCTGATCGGGCAGGAACCGGCCATCAGCGCGCGGCGCAACCTGGCATCTTCCGGGTAGCGCGCGTCAGAAAGCATCCGGCAGGCGCGCCGCCGGATCGCTGATGGCGAGCAGGGCGCCTGCTGCCGCATGGGCGAAACGCAGGGTCACCGCCTTGCGGCGCGCGCCGGCGAGCGGATGCGCGGGCGGCTCGCGCAGGATCGCCGCGTCAAACCCATCGGCGAGGATCAGCCCGGCATCCTCAGGGATCAGCGCGGCAGGAAACGCTTCCGGCACGGCGAAATAGAACCGGTCACAAAAGGCCCGGTAGCTCTGCCATTTCCGGTCGGCCCGGAAATCTGCAACGCTCGACTTGATCTCGACAATCGCGATCTCACCACCGCGCCCCAGCACCACGACATCGGCCCGGCGCCCGCTCGCGAGCACGAGTTCGGTGACGCTCGCCGCCTGCATGCGCGCGAAAAGCCGCCGCACGCCGCGTTGCACGGCCAGAGCCGCCGGCGATTGCCGGCCATCATCGAGGAGAGTGTCGGGGGGATCCGGCTGGAGCATGGGCACCTCGGCAAATGAATACGAAGAGCGTACAAAGCGGGATCGGATTCCACAAGACCGGCGAAACGGGAATCTTCACGCTTGACAGAACAAGAACAGAGACGGTAAACAGAACACACTATGAACATGCATGCGCCCGCACTCTCCTTCATGCGCAATCCGCAACCGGCGACCGGAATCGTCGCGGCGGTGCGCGAGGAGGCTCTGCGGGCGCTGGCGGATCTTGGCGAAGCGCTGCCCCTCACCGCATGGCGCGGACGCTCGGGGCGGCGTTACGTGGTCAGCATCTTCGATGCTTGTGAGCCGCTGCCGGTCGATGGCGGCGGCGTGATTCTCGCAGTCGGGCGCAACGGCCAAGACGGCGCCGCCCTGCTCGGCAGTATCGGCCTCGCCGCACGGATGCCGGATGATGGCGCATGCGCGCCGTCGCCTGCACGGGTCCAAAGGGCCGTATCCGGAAGCCTCCCCACAGATGCGCTTGATATCTGGGGCGACGTCATGCGCGCACGCGGCGCCTGCGAATGGCATCTGCATCTGCTGGCGCACACGCCGCTGGCGCAGGAGGCCATGCGTGCGGATCTCGCCTGCCTGCCGCGCACGACCGCCTGAACACGCCTTAGGCGATCCCGGCGCGCAGCAGGTCGAGCACATGCACGAGCCCGACGGGGCGCCCGTCCTCGGCCACGATCAGCGCCGATATCTTGCGGTTCTGCATGATCTCCAGTGCCTCGCCGAGCAGCATGTCCGGAGAGATCGTCATCGGATTGCGTGTCATCACCTGCGCAACGCGCTGCCTGAGAAGATCATTGGCCATGTGTCGGCGGATATCGCCATCAGTCACGATTCCCGCGAGCAATCCCGCCCCGTCCGTGACGACGACGCAGCCGAGACTCTTTTCACTCTGGAGGGCCAGCGCCCGGTCCATGGTCTCGTCGGCGACGATCAGCGGCAGCCGCTCGCCGGAATGCATGATGTCGCGGGCGGTCTTGAGCATGGCGCCGAGCTTGCCCCCGGGATGGAAGCTGCGGAAATCGTGGGCGGTGAAGCCCCGCCGCTCCAGCAGCGCCACGGCGAGCGCATCCCCGAGCGCGAGTTGCATCGTCGTCGACGTCGTCGGCGCGAGCCCGTTCGGACAGGCTTCCGGCGCACGAGGCAGGGCGAGTGCGATATCGGCCGCGCGCCCGAGGGTCGAATCGGCGCGGGCGGTGACCGCGATCAGGGTGACGCTGTGGCGTTTCGAATAGGCGATGAGATCGGACAATTCGCTGGTCTCGCCCGACCATGACAGGGCGATGATCACATCTTCGCTGCGAATCATGCCCAGATCGCCGTGGCTCGCCTCACCCGGATGCACGTAGTAAGCCGCCGTACCGGTGGAGGCCAGCGTCGCGGCGAGCTTGCGCCCGACATGGCCGGATTTGCCCATTCCCGTGACGATCACCCGCCCGGTCATGGCGGCGATGGCGTCGATGGCGGCGGTGAAAGGCGCACCGAGACCGTTCTCCAGAGCCGCGAGCATGGCGTCGAGCCCTTCCCGTTCCGCCAGCAGCGTGCGCCGTGCCGAGGCGATTGCCGGCCTGTCCCTGGCTGTATCCTCGCCCTTCGGATCCGCTATCGAAGTTCCCGGCTGCATCGTCATCCTCTCGCATCGCAGGCCTGCGCTGTCATGCGCCGCAGGCCGGCCCGTTGCCCGCGCTTGTAGCAAGCGGCGATGCAAGAGGAAATCCCGGAATCATCCTTGCATCCGGACACAACCCGCGATCGCGCCATTGCAGTGATTGACCAGCTGTTAACCCTTTTCGTTTACCGCTTGCCAACCATGAAGCAAACCGGCCCGCGCCGCGAGGCGCGACCGCAATCGGGGGATCACGCCCGCCATGCCCGGCCACGCGTGCAGAGCGAAGACGGTGACGGCGATGCCGGGCGCATCGGCGCCGGGCCCTGTCGCATCACGCGCCCGAACCCGCATCCGTGCCCTGCTCGCCGGCGCGGCCCTCATCGCCCTCGCGATTCCGATCGGTGCGACCGGCACGGCCTTCGCGCAGCAGGAAAGTGCCGCCCCCCCTGCAGCGGAACCAGCAGAGTTGCGGCTGCGCGGCGCGATCGCGGCGCAGGAGGAGGAGGCCGAGCCTGCTACCCCCTCGCCGACACGCGCACGCACGCAGGCATCGACGCGCGCCGACACGAATACGCGAACGCGCGCCCCTGTGCGCGAACCCGTCTCGATCCTGCCCGATCTCCCGCCTGATCCCGCCGAGATGGCAAACCAGCCACCGGCGGCGGATGTCTCGGAAGATGATCCCTTCACACCGCAGGGGATTCGCCTGGGCGCGCTGCGACTGTTTACCGATATCACCCAGCTTGTCGGCTACGACAGCAATCCCGGACGCGACCGCATCGCCGGAACCGGCGATGCATTCTCGCGCACGCAAGGCACGGTCCGTCTCGAAAGCGACTGGTCGCGCCATGAATTCTCCCTCGATCTGCGCGGCGGGTTCGATGCCTTTCGCCGCGATTCCGCCAATGACCGTCCCTCCGGCGATGCGAATGCGGCCTTGCGCCTCGACGCGACCACCGACACGCGGATCACAATCGGTGCGCGGGGTGAGCTCGACAGCGAGCGCCCCGGCGGGCGGGATATCGCTGATACGATCACCAATCGCACCGCGATCATCGACTATGATGGCAGCATCGCCCTCGATCATGAACCGGGCCGGGTCCGGCTCGGCCTGCGCGGCACGGTGGGGCGCACCGAACACGCATCCGGGCGCGGCGCGGATGGCCGGCAGATCAGCCAGCGCGAACGCGATCTCACCCGCTACGAGATCGCCGCGCGCGCCGGTTACGAGATCGCACCCGGCTTCATCCCCTTCGCCGAGATCGCCCTCGATCGCCGCCGCTATGACCGCGCCGGTTCTGACGGGACCCGGCGCTCCTCGACCGGGCTGACCGGGCTTGCCGGGGCGCGGCTCGAACTGACCCGCCTCCTCACCGGCGAGATATCCGGCGGTTATCAGCAACGCCGCTATGATGCTCCGGGGCGGCGCGAACTGACCGGTTTCGTCGCCGATGCGGCGCTCGAATGGGAGATCACGCCAATTACTCGCGTGCGGGTGAACGGCTTCAGCCGCCTCGACGAGACGACGCGCGCCGGTGCGCGGGCGACGCGGACCCTGGGGATCGGATTCGATCTCGAGCATGCCCTGCGCCATCGCCTCCTTGCCCGCGCCTCCTATGCTCATGAGATCGCGCGCTTCGGTGGCGACGGGCCGATCGAGCGCACGAACCGCGCCGGATTCGGCCTCGACTATACGTTGAACCGCCATGGTGTCATTTCCCTCGACTATCGCTGGGAGGGGCAGCGCAGCACGGACCCGGCAAACGGCCATGATGCCAGCCTCTACCTTCTGGGCATGCGTCTGCGCTATTGACGTGCCCGATGGTGCGGTCAACGCATCGCTGTTGCGCCGCTCCCCGATCAGGGCGATGCTGTCGGGTGAAGGCGACGCGTCCGAATCGCCGAGTGAGGGTCAAGGCCGATGAAAACCATCCTGCTTCCCACCGCGCCGCACGATCTGATGCCGGCGACCCTGGAGACGGCGTTGCGGTTCGCGCGCCAATGCGAAGCCTATATCGAGGGCTTCGCCCTGCGCCCGCCGCTGGCGGAGATCGTCTCTGTCGACATGGTGATGGGTTTGACCTGGGCCGCAGACGAGCGCGGCGATGCCGAGGGCGAGGCGCAGGCCCGCCAGATCTTCGAGGATTTCATGAAGGCCCACGACGTGCCGCGCGATGCCGGCGCCATGGGCAAGCTGTGCTGGCGCTGGAACGCCGATGCGCCGGCGGGCGACGAGTTCGTCGGCAGCCATTCGCGCATTTACGACGTCACGGTCCTCGGCAAGCCCGGCCAGCGCGCGGCGGGTCCGCGCATGGCGACGCTGGAGGCCGTGCTCTTCGAGGGCGGTCGCCCCGTGCTGATCGCGCCGGAAAAGCCGCCGGAGACGATCGGCGAGACCATCCTGATCGCCTGGAACGGCTCGACGGAGACCGCCCATGTCGTCGCCATGGCGATGCCGCTGCTCCATGCCGCGAAGCGCATCGTGGTGCTCACCGCCGAGGGGGCCGTGGTGCCCGGTCCTTCCGGCGACCAGCTCGCCAAGGCTCTGCGCCGCCACGGGCTGGATGTGGAGGCGGTCGCGCTGCAATCGGGCAAGGGGCATCCGGGGCAAGTCATTCTCGACCATGCCGAGAAGATCGGCTGCGACCTCCTGATCAAGGGCGCCTACACCCAGAGCCGCATCCGCCAGATGATCTTCGGCGGCGCCACCAGCCATATCCTCGCCAATGCCCGCATCCCTGTCTTCATGGCGCATTGAGACGCGGGTAAACGGCCCGAACCGCGATCGGTCCAGGCCGTTCCGCTCGTTCGTGCCACGATTACTTCGGCTGCATGCGCAGGGCGCCGTCGAGGCGCACGATTTCGCCGTTGAGCATGTCGTTATCGATGAACGCGCCGACGAGTTTGGCGTATTCCTCCGGCTTGCCGAGCCGCGAGGGGAAGGGCACGTTGGCTTCCAGCGCCTTGCGGTATTCCTCGGTGATGCTCTCGAACATCGGCGTGTGGAACAGGCCGGGCAGGATCGTCATCACGCGGATGCCGGAGGTGGAGAGATCGCGCGCCATGGGCAGGGTAAGGCCGACCACGCCGGCCTTGGAGGCGGCATAGGCGGCCTGGCCGATCTGGCCGTCCTGGGCGGCGACGGAGGCGGTCATCACGATCACGCCGCGCCCGCCATCCTCGGTGACCGGATCGAGCCCGGCCATGCCGGCTGCGGCGCGCGCGCTCGCGGCGAAGGTGCCGACGAGATTGATCTGCACGGTCTTTGCGAAACTCGCCATGTCGTGCGGCACGAGTTCGCCGGTCTCGCGCTTCTTCGAGACGGTGCGCTTGCCCGGCGCCACGCCGGCGCAATTGACCAGCACGCGCTCGATGCCGTGCGCCTCGCGGGCACGGGCGAAGCCGGCTTCGAGGGAGGCGTCGTCGGTCACATCCACCTTGACAAACAGCCCGCCGATATCCCTGGCGATGGCTTCGCCGCGCTCTTCATTGAGATCAAACAGCGTCACTTTGACGCCCTGAGCAGCAAGCATGCGGGCCGTGCCTTCGCCGAGGCCGGATGCGCCGCCGGTCACGATCGCCGCCATGGTGTTGTCGAGTTTCATGATCATCCTCCGAACATATCGTTATGCCTTCGCTATCGACGTGTGCGACGGTTTTGTCCAGTCGGTGAGATGCGGATAAGGTGGTGCGGGCGCGCGGTTTCGGCGGCGGCGTCAACGATCTGTTTACCAGGTTTGGGGATTCTGCCCGCATGAGCATCATCCGCACCGCCCTCGGCGCTCTCGCGCTTTCCGCCATCCTCGCGATTCCCGCAGCCGTGACCGCCGTGGCGCAGCCGGATTATCGCGCCTGTTTCGGCCAGATTCGCGGCCAGGCCCAACAGGCCGGGGTCAATGCGGCGACCTTCGACCGGGTGATGGAATCCGTCACGCCCGATCGCGAGGTGCTGGAATTTCTCGATCGCCAGCCGGAATTCAGGACCCCGATCTGGGACTATATTGCCGGGCTCGTCGATGAGGAGCGTGTCGAGGACGGCCGGCGGATGATGCAGCGTCATCAGCGCGAACTCGCCGCCGCGGAAGAGCGTTTCGACGTCCCGGCAACCGTCGTCGCGGCGATCTGGGGGGTCGAATCGAATTACGGGCAAAACATGGGCAAGCGCCCGCTGCTCGAATCACTTTCCGCACTTGCCTGCGAAGGCCGCAGGCAGAGCTTCTTTCGCAGCGAACTCGTCTCGACTTTGCGCATCATCCAGAACGGCGATGTACCCGCTTCCGACCTGCGCGGCTCCTGGGCCGGCGCGTTCGGCCAGACCCAGTTCATCCCCTCGACCTTCCTGCGCGTCGCCGTCGACATGACCGGCGACGGGCGCCGCGACATCGTCAATTCGGTGGCTGATGCGCTGGGCTCGACGGCGGCCTATCTCTCGCGCTCACGCTGGCAATCGGGGCTGCGCTGGGGCTACGAGGTGCAACTGCCCGGCGGTTTTGATGCTTCCCTCGCAGGCCGCGACAAGAAACGCGACATCGATTTCTGGCGCCAGCGCGGCGTGCGCATGATGGACGGCGCGACTCTGCCCGGCTCCGGCGTGCGCGCCGTGCTGCTGCCCGCCGGGATCGAGGGCCCGGCCTTCCTCGTCTCGCGCAATTTCGATGCGATCTATTCCTATAACCAGGCCGAATCCTACGCGCTCGCCATCGCGCTGCTGGCCGATCGCATCGCCGGCCTGCCCGGGATCCAGACCCCCTGGCCAACGGATGACCCGCCGCTGTCGCGCGCCGAGCGCCGAGAGGTGCAGGAGCGGCTGATCCGCGCCGGCTACGATATCGGCGATGTCGACGGCATCATCGGCTCCAAGACCCGCGAGGCCGTGCGCGACATGCAGAGCCGACTGGGCATGGAAGCCACGGGCCGCGCCGGCGGGAAACTGTTGCAGGCAATGCGGGAGCGGTGAGCCGCCCCCAGCGGTCTCTCGCCCCTCACATCACCACTTCGATCAGGAACGGCCCCTCATGCGCCAGTCCCTCGCGGAAGGCGGCGGCGAATTCGGGAACGGTTTCGACGCGCCGGGCGGTGACGCCCATGCCTTCCGCGACGCTCACCCAGTCGATGGCGGGATGGTCGAGGGAGAGCATGTCGCGCGCCTTGGGGCCGGGATTCTCCGCGCCGACATTGGCGAGCTCGCCGTTAAGGATGGCATACGAGCGGTTCGACCAGATGCAGTTGAGGATGTTGAGCTTTTCGCGCGCCTGCGTCCACAGCCCCTGCAAGGTATACATGCCCGAGCCATCCGCCTCGAGCGCGATCACCTGCCGGTCCGGGCAGGCAATGGCCGCGCCGGTGGCGAGCGGAATGCCCACGCCGATGGCGCCGCCGGTGAGCTGCAGCCAGTCATGCGGCGGCGCGCCGGCAGTGGCGGGGAAGAAGTTGCGGCCCGTCGTCACCGATTCGTCGGTGATGATGGCATTTTCCGGGATCAGCGCGCCGAGCACCAGCGCGATCGAATCCGGATCGAGCGGGCCGTCTGCTGGAAGCCCCGGGCGATGCGCCGGGGTGAGATCGGGGGTGGCATCGCCTGCGACCCTGTCCGCCAGCCGCGCCAGCGCATCCGCCTGATCCTGGGCGATATCGGCCAGAAGATGGATCCGGCAATCCTCCGGTGCGAGCCGTGAGGGCTTGCCGGGATAACCGAAGAAGCCGACCGGGTCCTTCGCGCCCACCAGCACGATATGCTTGAAACCCTCGAGCTTCTCCACGGCCTGATCGACCGGATAGGGAATGCGGTCCACCGCGACACGCCCGGCCCCGCGCTCCATGCGCGCATTCGAGGTCTGCGCCATCACATGCTGGCCGGTGCCGCGCGCGATCCGCGAGGCGTCTTCGAGCGGCCTCGCCCGCACCGCCTTGTCACCGAGCAGCAACAGCGTCTTCTCGCCGGAGGTGAGGATCGCGGCGATGGCGTCGATCACCGCCTCGTCGACCGCCTCGCGTTCCGGGATCGCCGGCACGGCGGCGACCGGCCCGCCCTCGCTCCAGGCGGTATCGGCGGGCAGGATGAGCGTGGCGATCTGGCCCGGCGCAGTCCGCGCGGCGGCGATTGCTTCGGCACCGTCGGCGGCGACTTCCCCAGCGGAGCGCGAGGTCTTCATCCAGGGCGAATATTGCCGCGCCAGCATCTCGATATCGGCGGTGAGCGGCGCGTCGTGCTCGAGGTGATAGGTGGCGTGCTCCCCGACCACGTTGATCATGGGCGAGCGCGCCCGCGAGGCGTTGTGGATATTGGCCAGTCCATTGGCGAGGCCGGGGCCGAGATGCAAAAGCGTCGCGGCGGGCTTTTCCGCCATGCGGGCATAGCCGTCGGCTGCGCCGGTCACCACGCCCTCGAACAGGCAGAGCACGCAGCGTATGCCGTCGACCCGGTCGAGCGCCGCGACGAAATGCATCTCGGACGTGCCGGGATTGGCGAAACAGACTTCCACATCGCCCGCGACCAGGGTGCGGACCAGGCTTTCGGCGCCGTTCATGGATGACTTCCCCTCAAAGACCAAGCGCATCATTCCGTTAGGTCAGGCGATGCGGAACGAGTCTGCCACGAGCGCGGCCACCGGCACAATCGGATCGGGCCTTCGCGAAGCGACAAGCCTGTTTTGGCCTTTTGCGCGGGAGAGGTTGCGGTTGATCCGGAAACGACGATGCCGGCACGAGGCCGGCATCGTATCTGGTCAGATGGTCGCGGCGATATCGCTCAGAAGAAGGCCTGCAGGCCCGTCTGGGCGCGCCCGAGGATCAGCGCATGGACGTCGTGCGTGCCCTCGTAGGTATTCACCGTTTCCAGGTTCTGGGCATGGCGCATGACCATATATTCCTCCGAGATGCCGTTACCGCCGTGCATGTCGCGGGCCATGCGGGCAATGTCGAGCGCCTTGCCGCAATTGTTGCGCTTGACCAGCGAGATCATCTCCGGTGCCGCGCGACCCTCATCCATCAGCCGACCGACGCGCAGCGAGCCCTGCAGGCCCAGCGTGATCTCGGTCTGCATGTCAGCGAGCTTCTTCTGAACCAGCTGCGTCTGCGCCAGCGGACGCCCGAACTGCTTGCGGTCGAGGGTGTATTGACGCCCGCGGAACCAGCAATCCTCCGCCGCTCCCATCACGCCCCAGGATATGCCGTAACGGGCGCGGTTGAGGCAGCCGAACGGCCCTTTCAGGCCCGAGACGTTGGGCAGGAGCGCGTCTTCGCCGACTTCCACACCATCCATCACGATCTCGCCGGTGATCGAGGCGCGCAGGCTGAGCTTGCCGCCGATCTTGGGCGCCGAGAGGCCCTTCATGCCCTTCTCCAGCACGAAGCCGCGAATCGCGCCGTCATGCGCTTCCGACTTCGCCCAGACCACGAAGACATCGGCGATGGGCGAGTTCGAGATCCACATCTTCGAACCGGAAATGACGTAACCGCCATCGATCTTCTTCGCGACCGTCTTCATGCCGCCGGGATCGGAGCCGGCATCGGGTTCGGTCAGGCCGAAGCAGCCGACATATTCGCCGGTGGCGAGCCTGGGCAGGTATTTCTTGCGCTGGTTCTCGTCGCCATAGGCGTAGATCGGATACATCACCAGCGAGGATTGCACGCTCATCATCGAGCGGTAGCCCGAATCGATACGCTCGACCTCGCGCGCGACGAGCCCGTAGGCGACATAGCCGGCGCCGACGCCGCCATATTCCTCGGGGATGGTCACACCGAGCAGGCCGAGCTCGCCCATCTCGTTGAAGATTGCGCGATCGGTCTTCTCCTGGGCATAGGCTTCGAGCACGCGCGGCAGCAGCTTTTCCTGACAATAGGCATGCGCCGTGTCGCGGATCATGCGCTCGTCATCGGTGAGCTGATCTTCGAGCAGGAATGCATCGTCCCACTTGAAGCTCGCCTGGGCCGGCGCGTCCTTGGGGGTGGTTTGCGGTAGAGCCATGGTCCGGTTTCCTTCTTCTTGATCCTCGTCGTCGCGCTCTCCGGCGCGGTTTCACCCCACCCTTGATCCCTCCCCTGAGGGGGGGGGAGCCGGGCGAGGCCTTCATGAGGGCACTGCTCCGAAATCTCGAAGGTCACGCCCTGCGCCAGCGGCAGGGCGGTGCCGTTACAGATCGGTTTCATTGATCTGCGGATATAAGCTCTCCAGGCCTGGAAACCAGCCTCGCGACCACCACCATTTTCCGGGACGAGCCCCACGGCCCTGCGCCGACAGGTATTGGAGCCGCGGATGGCGCACCCGCTTGCCGGTCGCCTCGGATGGTTTTGGCGGCAAGGTCGATGCGGTCGAGAGCGTCGCGCGCCTCAACACGCACTGAGCGGGTCTTCATGGTTCCTCGATCGCTTTTCTGGTTTGGCGAAGCTGGCGTCAAAATCCGCGTTTTGCATATCATGCGCAATACAATTCTTCACAATACGCCCTGCGAAACATGCGCGCGGCGTCATGCGGAAAGAAAGCAGGAGGCCCCCGTCGGGCGATTTCGGCAGGAAACGCCGTCTGTGCTGTTGTCACCCGCGCGCCCGGGGGCTATGGCGTTACACGCAAGCGATGGACGGCGCGAGGCGCCGTCAGCCGGGGAATGAGACCCAGCCGGGGAATGAAAATCATGAAAGCGCGCGTCACGGTGACCTTGAAGAACGGTGTTCTCGATCCACAGGGCAAGGCGATCGAAGGGGCCTTGAAATCTCTCGATATCGCCGGGGTGAATTCGGTGCGC
Organism: Saliniramus fredricksonii; assembly: GCF_900094735.1. Lineage (NCBI taxonomy): Bacteria > Pseudomonadati > Pseudomonadota > Alphaproteobacteria > Hyphomicrobiales > Salinarimonadaceae > Saliniramus > Saliniramus fredricksonii. Next base: position 1,420,970 of record NZ_FMBM01000001.1, on the reverse strand, counting down.
CAGGGCAAGGTCTTCGATATCGAGATCGACGCGGCAGATGCCGATGCGGCCCGCGCCACGCTGGAGCAGGCCTGCGAGCGACTGCTCGCCAATACCGTGATCGAGAATTACCGCGTCGAGCTCGTCTGAGCCGGCGATCGCTGCGAGGAGCGAGGCCCATGCGCGCCGCCATCATCACCTTCCCCGGTTCCAATCGCGACGGCGATGTCGCCCGCGCCCTGCGTCATGCAGGGGCCGAGACGATTGCCGTCTGGCATGGCGAGGATGCACTGCCACCGGGCACCGATCTTGCCGTCCTGCCGGGCGGCTTCTCCTATGGCGATTACCTGCGCTGTGGCGCCATTGCGGCGCGTTCTCCAGCCATGGATGCAGTGCGCGCCCATGCTGCACGCGGCGGGCTGGTGCTCGGCATCTGCAACGGATTCCAGATGTTGTGCGAATCGGGCCTGCTGCCGGGTGTGCTGATGCGCAATGCGCAGCTTCGCTTCATCTGCCGCCGCCAGCATCTGCGGGTCGAGCGCAACGACACGGCTTTCACCTCGGCCTACGCGCAAGGCGCGGTGATCGATGTCTGCGTCGCCCATGGCGAGGGCAATTATGTCGCCGACCCCGAGACACTCGCCAGGCTGGAGGGCGAGGGGCGCGTCGCCTTCCGTTATTGCGATGCCACGGGCGCGCTCACCGACGACGCCAATTGCAACGGCTCGCTCAACGCGATCGCCGGGATCTGGTCGCCGGGCTTCAACGTGCTCGGCATGATGCCGCATCCCGAGAACCTGATCGACCCGCTCGTCGGCGGAACCGACGGGGCGGGCCTTTTCGAAAGCCTGTGTCGCGTGAAGGCCGACGCCGCCTGAAGGCGACGCCGGTCTCGGCTCGCATCAGCCGACAAGGCGCACCGTATCACGGCGCTCTTCGCGTGAAGGGCAACTGATCAGGAAGCGCAGATCGTCATAGTCGCGATCCGAGCTGCCCCATTCCGGAGGACGATCCTCGAGACCGATGAAGAGGTAATGGCCTTCACGGCAACCCTGCTCCTCACGCGCGGGGTTACGGTTGCGCCCGCGAATATCGGGAATGATGCCACCCTCGCTCTCGATACGGCATTCCTCGCGCGTACGGCAGAGAATCGTTTCGAGAATATCCACCTCGAAATTGAAGCTGAAGGCTTCGGGGTTGTCCTCGTCACGGGTCGTATCGCTGTAGAACTCGTAGATGCGCGCGCGCGACGAGCCACGCAGGCCCGGATTGTGATTGGCACCGCGTGTATTGCGCATCATGTAGCTGACTTCCTCATCCGGCGCACAATCGATATCAATCGCTTCTGCCGGCTCGAATTCGCCGAATCGATCATTGTCGGCCACCTTGACGAAGTCCATCCGCTCCTCGCGCGCATAGGGATCCGGATCGATCGGCCCGAGGCGTTCATCATTTACGGTGTCGTAACAATAGGCAAAAAGCTCGTTGAAATCGGCGGCGTCGGAGCGCAGCACCTCGAAGATATTCTCCGTAGCACGGGTTTCGACCCGCCCCTCGGCGATTGCCGTCACGCCCACATCGAGATCAGGGCGCAGCACCGCACCGATCGTCATCGGGAGCACCGCATCCGAGGTCACGCGCACGCGGTTGAGACCGATCCATTCGGCGGAGACGCTGATGCCCTCCAGCTCGGCGCGATGGTGGAAATTCCCCATGAAGGTCTGCTCGATATCGAGCTGCCGCCCTTCCTGACGCGCCATCACCGCCTGCAGAGCTGTCGAATCCGCTGCATTCTGCATCGCGGCACGCACATCCGTGGCGCGGCTGAAATCCATCGCGAAACCGGCAAAGGCGAAGATGGGGATCACGGCAAGACCGAAAATCAGAGCAACTCCGCCATTTTCGTCTCGCGCTGCGCGTGTGATCAGGGACATCGGCATTCTCCACACAATGTTTCAGTTTTGTGGAAAATGTGAGCGATTTACGTGCCATTTACTTTGTTTCGATGCGGCACGGATTCGGGCGTTCTACCGAGGGTTGGCAATCCAGGGGTGTTTCATTTTAACAACCTGCACCAGCATGACGCAGGCACGTCTTGATTGTGGCCTGGGCCGCTTATTCCCCCTTTCCCGCCTGCGGCGTTGCGCTTGGCCATGTGACGGGCTATGGCCTTGTCGCATCAGCGAGCAGGCGAGACGAGCATGACCGGCGACACCTTCACGATCACTCCGGAACTGGTGCAGGAGCACGGGCTCAAGCCCGATGAATATGCGCGCTTCATTGCCCTGATCGGGCGCGAGCCGACCCTGACCGAGCTCGGCATCGTCTCGGCCATGTGGAACGAGCATTGCTCCTACAAATCCTCGCGCAAGCATCTGCGCGGCCTGCCCACCAGCGCGCCGTGGGTGATCCAGGGGCCGGGCGAGAATGCCGGCGTGATCGATATCGGCGACGGGCTGGCCTGCATCTTCAAGATGGAGAGCCACAACCACCCGAGCTTCATCGAGCCCTATCAGGGTGCGGCGACCGGTGTCGGCGGCATCCTGCGCGACGTCTTCACCATGGGTGCGCGCCCGATCGCCGCGCTCAACGCCCTGCGTTTCGGCTCCCCCGATCACCCGAAGACCCGCCATCTCGTCTCCGGCGTGGTGCACGGGATCGGCGGTTACGGCAATTCCTTCGGTGTCCCCACCGTTGGCGGCTCGGTGGGCTTCCATTCGCGCTATGACGGCAATATCCTCGTCAATGCCATGGCGGTAGGCCTCGCACGGACCGACGAGATCTTCTACGCCAAGGCCACGGGGGTGGGGAATCCGATCGTCTATCTCGGCTCCAGGACCGGGCGCGACGGCATCCACGGCGCCACCATGGCCTCGGCCAGTTTCGACGAATCAGCCGAGGAGAAGCGCCCGACCGTGCAGGTCGGCGACCCCTTCGCCGAAAAGCTGCTGCTCGAAGCCTGTCTCGAACTGATGGCGTCCGGCGCCGTCATCGCCATCCAGGACATGGGCGCGGCCGGCCTGACCTCCTCTTCGGTGGAGATGGGCGCCAAGGGCAATCTCGGCATCGAGCTCGATCTCGACGCGGTGCCCTGCCGCGAGGAGGGCATGAGCGCCTATGAGATGATGCTCTCCGAGAGCCAGGAGCGCATGCTGATGGTGCTCGAGCCCGGCATGGAGGAGGAGGCGCAGGCGATTTTCCGCAAATGGGAGCTCGATTTCGCCATCATCGGCAAGACCACCGACACCCTGCGTTTCGTCGTGAAGCACCAGGGCCGGGTCGAGGCGGATCTGCCGATCAAGGAGCTCGGCGACGAGGCGCCGGTCTATGACCGCCCCCACACGCCGTCGCCGCAGCGCCCGGTGATCACGGCCTGCGCGGTCAAGCCGCCCCTGCGTGATCTGGAGGCGCTGCTCGCGCTGCTGAACACGCCGGATCTGTGTTCGAAGCGCTGGGTCTTCGAACAATACGACCACCTCATCCTCGGCAATACCGTGCAGATGCCGGGCGGCGACGCGGCGATCGTGCGCGTCGAGGACGGGCCGAAGGGGCTCGCGCTCACCACCGATGTCACGCCCCGCTATTGCGAGGCGGATCCGGTCGCGGGTGGCAAGCAGGCGGTGGCGGAAGCCTATCGCAACATCTGCGCCGTGGGCGGCACCCCGCTGGCCATCACCGACAATCTCAATTTCGGCAATCCGGAGCGCCCGCATTTCATGGGGCAGCTCGTCGGCTGCATCCAGGGTATCGGCGAGGCCTGCGCCGCGCTCGATTTCCCCGTCGTCTCGGGCAATGTCTCACTCTATAATGAAACGAACGAGATCGGCATCCTGCCCACGCCCACCATCGGCGGGGTCGGCCTTCTCGATGATTGCACCCGCCACGCCACGATCGGCTTTCGCCGCGATGACGACGTCATCCTCCTGATCGGCGAGACCGCCGGCTGGCTCGGCGCCTCGACCTATCTCGCGGAGATCTGCGGACGCGAAGAGGGCGCACCGCCCCCGGTCGATCTCGAGCGCGAGCGCGCCCATGGCGGCTTCGTGCGCGCCGCCATTGCTGCGGGACGGCTCGATACGGTGCACGACATCTCCGATGGCGGGCTCGCCGTGGCGCTCGCCGAAATGGCCATGGCCGGCAATATGGGGGCGAGTATCGACACCCTGCCCGACGGGCCCTCCCATGCCGTGCTGTTCGGCGAGGATCAGGGCCGCTACCTGCTTGCGCTGCCCGAAGAGGCAGCGGAGCGGCTGCTGGCGGATGCGCAGAGCGCAGGAATTTTCGTCATGAAACTGGGCCGATCCGGCGGTGATGCGTTGATTCTGCCCGAAGGTCAGGCCATATCTGTGACAGCGCTGAAACAGGCGCATGAAAGCTGGCTGCCGGATTACATGGCAGCCGAACCGGCCTGAGGAGAGTATCGCCCATGCCCATGGAAGCCCGCGACATCGAGACGATGATCAAGGAAGCCATACCGGATGCCAAGGTCGAGATCCGTGATCTGGCCGGGGACGGCGATCACTACGCCGCAACGGTGACCTCGGCCGCATTCAAGGGCAAGAGCCGGGTGCAGCAGCACCAGATGGTCTATCAGGCCCTGCAGGGGCGCATGGGCGGTGTCCTGCATGCCCTGGCGCTGACCACCATCCCCGCAGATTGAACATCCATCCAACCCGGGTCCGGCGTCTTGAGCGCCGGAGCACAGGAGTTTCCCATGAGCGCGCACGAGACGATCGACAGCGAAGTCAAGACCAACGACGTGGTTCTGTTCATGAAGGGCACGCCGGATTTCCCGATGTGCGGCTTCTCCGGCCAGGTCGTCCAGATCCTGAACTATCTCGGCGTCGACTATAAGGGCATCAACGTCCTCGACGATGAGGGGATTCGCAGCGGCATCAAGGAATATTCCAGCTGGCCAACGATTCCGCAGCTCTACGTCAAGGGCGAGTTCGTCGGGGGGTGCGATATCGCCCGCGAAATGTTCCAGGCCGGTGAATTGCAGCAATTCTTCACCGACAAGGGCATCGCGGTGAAGCAGGGCGCGTGATCCGCCTCTTGCAGTTGCGGCGGGGTTGAGCAATGCCGGTATCGCGCATGCGCATGCTGCCTCCGCTTCTGCCGCCCGCCGGCGATGGTCAGCGTATCGGCCTGTTCGGCGGCAGCTTCAACCCGCCGCATGAAGGCCATCGCCATGTGACGCTGCTGGCGCTCGCGCGCCTTCAGCTCGACGCGGTCTGGTGGCTGGTCACGCCCGGCAATCCGCTGAAGGCCGGGCACGAAATCGAACCGCTTTCCCAGCGCATGCAAGCCGCGCGCGCCTGCGCCGCCCATCCGCGCATCGCCGTGAGCGATGTCGAGGCGCAGGCCGGGCTACGCTATACCATCGACATCCTGCATTATCTCAAAAAACGCCGGCCCGATCTCGCCTTCGTCTGGATCATGGGCGCGGACGGGCTGACCCATTTCCACCGCTGGCGCAACTGGCGCGACATCGCGCGCGTCATGCCGATCTGCGTGGTCGATCGCCCCGACCATTCCCGCGCCGCCACCGCCTCCATTGCCGGACAGGCGCTCGCCCGCTACCGCCTGCGCGAAGAGGCAGCGCCGCGTTTGCCCGCGACACTGCCCCCCGCCTGGGTTTTCCTGCACGGCCCGCGCCTGCCGATCTCCTCGACGCAGATTCGTGCGCGGGATGCCGACGGCTGATTTCAGGCCAATACCCGCCCGAAGCCGAGCAGCCGCTGGATCCGCCCCAGCACATAGCTGTAGCGCTGCACCTGCGAGGGATAAGGCCCGCGATTGCCCTCGATCGTGGTCACGATCCCGTCCGCATGGCGCTCGACCAGCCCGATATGGCCCTGCCAGCCGTTGATCGCCCCACGCCACCAGACGATGATGTCACCCGGGCGCGGCGGATCGCCCGGCCCGACATCGAAGTCCCAGCCCTTGCGCCGGAACTGGTTGCGGATGTCGCGTGCACCCAGCGAATATCCGAACGGCATCTCCTGCCCGATCCGCGCTGCGCCCTCGCGATAGCACCAGCTGACGAAGCCCGCGCACCAGCTTGCCCCCTCGCCGACGCGCCCGTCGAGATAGAGCCGCACATCCGGCCCGCGATTGTTGCCCCCGATCTCGCCAGCGCTGCGCGCCATTTCCGCCCGTGCGACGTCGAGCGCCGCGAGTCCGAAACGGCTGCCCGGCCCCGCCTCCTCGCGGGGCGCGCCATCGCGCCGCCCCAGGGCCAGATCGAGCGCGAACTGCGTCAGCGGCCCGACGATCCCGTCCACCGCCAGCGGCTCCCCGCGCGGATCGAGTGCCTGCGCCTGAAACGCCCGCACCGCCCGATCCATCACATTGTCGAATTCGCTCTGCGGACAGCGCAGATATTCCAGCGCCATCAGATCCTCACTGAGGCGCCGCACCGCCTCGCCCTTCGCCCCACGTCGCAACAGCATGACCTTCTCTCCTCTCCATCCGGTTGGAGAGAAAGATCTAGGAATAATATCTTATAATGCAACCAGAGAAAACGATTTTCTCAATACACCCCGAACAACCGCCCCAGAAATCCCGGCTCCGCCTGCTGCTGCGGCGGGACGCCGACGGAGGCAGGCGGGAGGCCGTCGAAGCCGCCTTCATGGCCCGCGATGCCGCCGGTTACGCAGCATGACCGATCGCTTCTCGAACAATACGGGAAACCGCAGCATCCTCGTCTTCCCGAAATTCTGTCACTGTCGCCAGTCTGTTACTCGCGCGGCGGCGGAGCGAGGGCGGGATTGAGGTTTCAGTCTCCAGGAGAGCAATAACGGACAAGTCAACCTTTGCCTCGTAAAGTGCGGACATCTGAAGGAAAATCGCATCTTGGACTCGCTGGGGGCTATTGCCGAAGAAAACTGCAACCGGCGCCCTCTGACAAACTTCGATGACCATATCCGCATTCGCCTCACTCAGCTTTTCGTTTACCGGTTCTCCTTCTCTGATTTGTGCTTTGTCTCCGATCGCGAGTTTGATCTTCCTAGCCGCATCCTCTCTGAATGTGCTTCTCACGCTCTCACCGGTCAAAAGGAGGAAGTCATTCATTCTGAGCAATACGCCGACGAATGCGAGTGCGCGCGAAGCCAGCTCATCACGAACGAAGCTTCGCGTTCGGATCGTTACGGCCTCAGCGTCGAAATATCCGTCGATTCCCTCCAGAAGGACATCTAACGCGCGCCTTCTCGTTTGTGTTTCAAAATCGACACCGGCCTCCTCGAGATCCGGTATCGTTGTTCCGTCATCCTCCAAGTGGACCATGTCGTGCCCGTCTTCGACGACATAGAAAGCTACGCGATCCCCGTCATCACGGCGAAACGCCGTGCTGACTGCCAGCCCGAGCGGCGTCGCAGTGACACAAACATCATCGCAAAATGCTCGGCAAAGATCGTCTTTCATGGGAATAGATCCCCACCCTGTCGAATGCGGAATACGGTAACCGCGCAATTGAATGCCGTCACTTCGTTTATCTCAGTGTTACCGAACTTGAAATCCTGCCGCCGGTGAAAGTTTCGCGCTGATGGCAACCTGATCGAGCCAAAACGATTTTTCGCCGCGTCAATTTCCGCAACACGTCCGCACCGCGCGTGGCAATGCCATCCGGGCTCTGAAGCATGCCACTCATAATCGCAAATCACCTTGGTTTCACCATCCTCAGTCACACCAAACGTCGCGCGAAAAATCTGAGCCTCTACATTTAAAAGTATACGAACACGGCAATCATAGCCACAAGCAATAAATGTGATAATCCGCCATTGATATCGTGGCCCGAATTTATAAGCTTTGCTTTTCGCACGACGAGAGGGCCATTGAGATCGTTGAATTGGGCCACGTTTCCATTCACCGGTTCTCAATTGCAACTTTGGTGCAACGATAAGAGTCTTAGTGTCCATGAATGCCTCTTGAACAAATGCGTATGAAGAATCGCTTTCCTTATCAGATGCGCAAGAAGCATACTTCACTCAATACACCCCGAACAACCGCCCCAGAAATCCCGGCTCCGCCTGCTGCTGCGGCGGGATGCCGACGGAGGCAGGCGGGAGGCCGTCGAAGCCGCCTTCATGGGCCGCGATGCCGCCGGTCGTGCCGGGCGGGACCGGGCCGTGTTCGACCATCGGAGGCGGAAAGCCACCCGGATCACGTGGAGCAAGCCAGCGATCCGCGCCGGGCAGCGGCATCGGGTATTCGGCGGCGAGCGCGCGCTCCATGAAGCGCGCCCAGATATCCAGGGGCAGATTGCCGCCGGAGGCGCGTTTGGTGGGGCTGTTATCGTCATTGCCGATCCACACGCCCGTCACCAGAGCCGAGGTATAGCCGACGAACCAGGCATCGCGGAAACCCTGGCTGGTGCCCGTCTTGCCGCCGGCCTGCCAATCGGACAGAGCGGCGCGGCGCGCGGTTCCCGCGACCATGGTATCGTGCAGCATGGCGTTCATCTTCCCCACCGTCTCGTCATCCATCACCCGCCCGAGCCCGGCGTGGACCCGCTGGTAGAGGATTTCGCCGGACGCCGCTTCGACCCGCGTGATGACGTGCGGCATTACCCCCGTGCCGCCATTGGCGAAGGCCGCATAGGCGCCGGTGAGTTCGAGTGGCGTGACCTCCGAGGTCCCGAGCGCGATCGAGGCATTGGGCTGGAGCGCGGAACGGATGCCGAGCCTTTGTGCCGCGCTGATCACCGCGCGCACGCCCACTTCCATGCCCAGACTCACCGCAACCGTGTTGAGCGAGAGCGACAGCGCCTCGCGCAGGGTGACGGATCCGCGGTAATCGCGCGAAAAGTTCTCCGGGCTCCAGTCACCGAGACGGATCGGGCGGTCCTCGCGCACCGTGTCCGGTGTGAGCCCGTTTTCCATGGCCGCGAGATAGACGAAGGGTTTGAAGGCCGAGCCCGGCTGGCGCTGCGCGGCCACGGCCCGGTTGAACTGGCTTTGCGCGTAATCCTTGCCGCCGACCAGCGCCTTGATGGCGCCATCGGGCCGCAGCGCCACGATGGCGCCCTGCTCCACGCCGAAGCCTTCGCCCTGTTCGCGCAACTCACCGATCAGCGAAGCCTCCGCCGCCTCCTGCAGGCCGAGATCGATGGTGGTGTGGACGACCACGTCGTCCTGGACGGCGCCGATGAAATCGTCGAGCACGTCCATGACGTAATCGGCGGCGTAATCCGCCGTGCCCGGACCGAGCGGGCGGTTGAGCGCGGCCGGGCGCGCCATGGCATTCGTCATCCGGTTCTCGTCGATGAAACCCTGGCTCGCCATGGCGTTGAGCACGAGCGCGGCGCGGTCGCGCGCGGCCTGCGGGTTGCGCGTGGGCGCAAGCCGCGACGGCGCCTGGACGAGGCCGGCGAGCATCGCTGATTCGGCCAGCGTCAGATCCCGCGCCGGCTTGTCGAAATAGCGCCGCGCCGCCGCCTCGACGCCATAGGCGCCGGCGCCGAAATAGACGCGGTTCATGTAGAGTTCGAGCAGTCCGTCCTTGCCGTGACGCTGCTCCAGCCAGAGCGCGAGGATCGCCTCCTGGATCTTGCGCGAGGCGGTGCGCTCATGCGTCAGGAAGAGATTCTTGGCGAGCTGCTGCGTGATGGTCGAGCCGCCCTGCACCGTGGTGCCCGCCGTGATATTGGTGATGAGCGCGCGCCCGATCCCGACGGGATCAATGCCGAAATGGCTGTAGAAACGACGGTCTTCGATCGCGATGAAGGCCTGCGGGACATGGGCCGGCAGGTCATGGATCGCGACATTGCGCCCACCGGTCTCCCCGCGATTGGCGATCAATGTGCCGTCATTGGCCAGAATCTCGATATTGGGCGGGCGCTTGGGCACCGCCAGCCGGTCGATCGGGGGCAATTGCGTCGCGTGATACGCAACGAGACCGGTCAGCGCGATCGCCCCCCACAACGCGAGCACGATGCTGCCATAGACGATCCGGCCGAGGAACGAGCGCCGCCGGCGACTGCTGCGCCGGCGGCCACCGCGCGCGTCGCGGCTGCCCCGTCCGGTCGCCTTGCGAGACTTTCCGGATGCCACCTTGCCCGGAGCAGCCTTGCCCGGAGCAGCCTTGCGGGTCTTCCCGCGCGTACCGCTCCGCTTCTCCGCCCGTCTGGCCATCGCATCCTCGTGAACCGGGCCGCCGGCACGATCCTGCGGGCCGAGCCGCAGATCGGGTATGCCGGATGCGGGCGCGGGAAAGTCGAGCACCGGCTCGCGCCGCTCCCGCTTGTCCTTCCTGCCCGTGAACATGCCCATATCCGCCGTCCCGCGAAGTTTCGTGCTTAAGGCCGTGTTAATCGCCTATGGCAATCTAAATGTGGCGGTTTAAGGAGCGATGAACGACGTTGCGGCGGCGTTTGCGATTGTGAATGACGGGGCTGCGGTATCGCGCATTGACTTCCGCTGGAGCCCGGTCTTGATGGCGGGAAAGAGGTCTGCGGGAGGGTCAAGAGCATGCCGAAAATCGTCGAAGCCTTTTCGCGTATCGGTGAAGAAAACGCCTTCGCCGTGCTCGCGCGCGCCACGCAATTGCAGGCGCAGGGGCGCGACGTGATCAATCTCGGCATCGGCCAGCCCGACTTCGCCACGCCCGAGCATATTGTCGAGGCCGCCATCAAGGCCCTGCGCGATGGCCATCACGGCTATACCCCCGCCACCGGCATCCTGCCGCTACGCGAGGCGATATGCCGTGATGTCGCCCGCCGGCTCAACGTCGAGGTCTCGCCCGATGCGGTGATGGTCATGCCAGGCGGCAAGGTCACGATGTTTGCCGCCATCCTGATGTTCGGCGAGCCCGGCGCCGAGATCCTCTATCCCGATCCCGGCTTTCCGATTTACCGCTCGATGATCGAATTCACCGGGGCGAAACCGGTCCCGGTGCCGATCCGCGAGGAAAACGGCTTCGCCTTCTCGGCGCAGGAGACGCTTTCTCTGATCAATGAACGCACCCGCCTCGTCATCCTCAATTCGCCGGCCAATCCGACCGGCGGTGTCACGCCGAAAGCGGAGATCGACGCGCTCGTGGCCGGCCTCGCCGCGCATCCGGATGTCGCCATCCTCTCCGACGAGATCTATGGCAGCATGACCTATGATGGCGAGCCGCATGTCTCTCTGCTGTCCTATCCGGAGATCCGCGACCGGCTGATCTGGCTCGACGGCGCCTCGAAAACCTATGCCATGACCGGCTGGCGACTGGGCTGGTCGGTCTGGCCGCCGGCATTCTACGAGGCCGCGCGCAAGCTCGCGGTGAATTCATTCTCCTGCGTCAACGCCGCCACCCAACGTGCCGGCATCGCCGCTCTGGACGGGCCGCAGGATTGCGTCGCGACGATGATGACGGCATTCGATGCCCGCCGCAAGCTCGTGGTCGAGGGCCTCAACGCCCTGCCCGGCATCCGCTGCCGGATGCCCAAGGGCGCGTTCTATGCCTTTCCCAATATCCGCGCGACCGGCTGGAAGGCGAAGCCTTTGGCTTCCGCGCTTCTGGAGAAAGCCGGTGTCGCGGTGATCGGCGGCCCGGATTTCGGCATCCACGGCGAAGGCTATCTGCGCCTCTCCTACGCCGCCTCACAGGACGCGATCAGCACCGCGCTGCGAAGGATGGGAGATTTCCTGGAAAGCGAGACGCCGCTGCAGGGGTGACGGGGCGCTGGCTCACACCCCGCGATAAACCCAGACCCGTGCCGGCGGAATGTTGCGCCAGACGCGGGAGGAGCCGGCCATGGTGAAGGCGCCGGGGCGTTTGGGGATGGGCGGGATGACCGCATAGGTGAACTGGATGAATGGCGCCCGTGGCTGCATCAGCGCCTGTGCCTGCTGCAGGAGGGCGATGCGCTCCGCGACCGGACGCGTGAACAGCGGAAGGCTGGAGACGACGCCGCAGGCCGGAATATCGAGAGCCCCCGCGAGGGTCTTCTCGATGCCGTAGGCATCCCCCTGAACGATGGTCGCACGGGGGAACCGCCGGGTCAGCAACCTGCAGAAATCCGGATTGAATTCGATCAGAACCAGCCGTTCCTGCTCGATCCCGCGATTGACCAGCGCATCCGTCACCGGCCCGGTGCCGGGGCCAAGCTCGATCACCGGGCCCTTCGCCATGGGATCGACATAGGAGGCCATGGTGCGCGCCAGCGCCTTGCCCGACGGCGCCACGGCACCGGTCATCAGCGGCTTCTCGAGCCAGGACCGCAGGAAGCGCGCTTCGTCATCGAATTTCGAGCCGTCTGCGCGCGCCGCCTGACGCGACTTCTTCTGCAAGGAATTCAGCACGCGCCGCCTCTTCGTCGAAAGTATCCGCTCACCATAGACCAACACGCGCGGCGCTGGTCAAGTCCGCGCCGACCCGCTGATGCCATCGAAGAATTCCCGGACACGCGAGAGAAAGCCGCTGCTTTCCGGATGCGTGTCCTTCGAGCATTCCGCCTCGAACTCCTCGAGCAGTTCCCTTTGTCTTTTAGTCAGGTTCTGCGGCGTTTCGATGACAACCTGGATGTAGAGATCGCCCGTATCGCGTGAACGCAGGATCGGCATGCCCTTGCCGCGCAGACGGAATTGCTTGCCGGTCTGGGTGCCGGCGGGAATCTTCACCTTCGCATCCGAACCGTCGATGGTCGGCGTGGTGAATTCACCGCCCAGAGCCGCCGTCACCATCGAGATCGGCACGCGCGAGAACAGATCCGCCCCGTCACGCTGGAAGAAGGCGTGCGGCTTGATCGAGAGGAAGATGTAGAGATCGCCCGCCGGGCCGCCGCGCAGGCCGGCCTCGCCTTCGCCGGCCAGCCGGATACGGGTGCCGTCCTCGACGCCGGCGGGTATGTTCACCGTGAGCGTGCGCTCGCGGGTGACACGCCCGGACCCGCCGCAGGAATCGCAGGGATCATCGATCACCTCGCCGCGCCCGTGGCAATTGGGGCAGGTGCGCTCGATGGTGAAGAAGCCCTGCTGGGCCCGGACGCGCCCGATACCGCCGCAGGTCGGGCAGCCGCGCGGCTTCGAACCCGGCTTGGCGCCGGTACCGCTGCAGGCCTCACAGGCGACCGAGGTGGGAATGGTGATGCTCTCGGTCTTGCCGGTGAAGGCGTCTTCAAGCGAAATTTCGAGATTGTAGCGCAGATCCGCGCCGCGTTCGCGCCCGCCGCGTCCGCCACCGCGCCGACCGCGCGCCTCGCCAAAGAAATTCTCGAAGATATCCGACATGAAGTCGGAGAAATCATTGCCGAAACCGGGACCTCCCGGACCGCCGGGCCCGCCCTGCGCGAAAGCCTCGTGGCCGAAGCGGTCATAGGCCGCGCGGCTCTGGGGATCCGACAGGGCCTGGTAGGCCTCGTTGAGTTCCTTGAAGCGCAGTTCGGCTTCCGCATCGCCGGGATTGCGATCGGGATGATATTGCATCGCCAGCTTGCGAAAGGCGCTCTTCAGCACCTTCTCGTCAGCGTCCCGTTCGACACCGAGGATTTCGTAGTAATCACGTTTCGACATGAGTTCCCGGGCGTTGCGCCCCCTCCCGGGCCGATCGCGCCGAATGGCGCCATCGCAACGGAGAAAGAACGAGGGTCTTCAATCGTAAAAAAGGCGCGGATCCCGCGATCCGCGCCCTGTTGCGTCAAAGCGCGGGTCAGGCGCTCTTCTTCTTGTCGTCGTCTTCGTCATCGACTTCCTGGAAATCGGCATCGATGACGTCTTCGTCCGCCTTGTCCTTCGCCTCGCCCTCGCCGGTCTCGCCGGCATCAGCGCCCTCGCCTTCCTGCGAGGCCTGGTACATGGCTTCCCCGAGCTTCATCGAGGCCTGCATCAGATCATTGGTACGGCTCTTGATGACCTCGATATCCTCGCCGGCCAGCGCTTCCCTGAGGGCGTCGATCGCGGTGGTGATACCCTCGCGCTCGCCCTCGCCGATCTTTTCGCCATATTCCGAGAGCGACTTCTCGGTCGAGTGGATCAGGGCCTCGCCATTGTTGCGGGCCTCGACCAGTTCGCGACGCTTTTTATCATCCTCGGCATGCGATTCGGCATCCTTGACCATTTTCTCGATCTCGTCGTCGGTGAGACCGCCCGAGGCCTGGATGCGGATCGCGTGCTCCTTGCCGGTCGCCTTGTCCTTGGCCTGGACGTTGACGATGCCGTTGGCGTCGATGTCGAAGGTGACCTCGATCTGCGGCACGCCGCGCGGTGCGGGCGGGATGCCGACGAGATCGAACTGGCCGAGCAGCTTGTTGTCGGCCGCCATCTCGCGTTCACCCTGGAAGACCCGGATGGTCACCGCGTTCTGGTTGTCCTCCGCCGTCGAGAAGGTCTGGCTCTTCTTCGTCGGGATGGTGGTGTTGCGATCGATCAGGCGGGTAAAGACGCCGCCCAGCGTCTCGATGCCCAGCGAGAGCGGGGTCACGTCGAGCAGCAGCACGTCCTTGACATCACCCTGCAGCACGCCGGCCTGCACCGCCGCGCCGATAGCCACGACCTCGTCCGGATTCACGCCCTTGTGCGGCTCCTTGCCGAAGAAGGACTTCACCACTTCCTGGATCTTGGGCATGCGCGTCATGCCGCCGACCAGCACCACCTCGTCGATCTCGGCTGCCGAAATCCCGGCATCCTTGAGCGCCTTCTGGCAGGGATCGATGGTGCGCTTGACCAGATCTTCCACGAGGCTCTCGAACTTGGCGCGCGAAAGCTTCATGGTCATGTGCTTGGGGCCCGAGGCATCCGCCGTGATATAGGGCAGGTTCACCTCGGTCTGGCTGGTCGAGGAGAGCTCGATCTTGGCCTTTTCCGCCGCTTCCTTGAGGCGCTGCAGGGCAAGCTTGTCGTTGCGCAGGTCGATACCCTGCTCCTTCTTGAACTCGTCGGCGAGATATTCGACGAGGCGCATGTCGAAATCCTCACCGCCGAGGAAGGTATCACCGTTGGTCGACTTCACCTCGAACACGCCGTCGCCGATCTCGAGGATCGAGACGTCGAAGGTGCCGCCGCCGAGATCGTAGACGGCGATGGTGCCCGAGCCCTTCTTGTCGAGCCCGTAGGCGAGCGCGGCCGCCGTCGGCTCGTTGATGATGCGCAGGACCTCGAGGCCGGCGATCTTGCCCGCATCCTTGGTGGCCTGGCGCTGGGCGTCGTTGAAATAGGCCGGGACGGTGATCACCGCCTGGGTGACCTCGGCGCCGAGATGCGCTTCCGCCGTCTCCTTCATCTTCTGCAGGGTGAAGGCGGAGATCTGGGATGGCGAGTAAGACTTGCCGTCAGCCTCGACCCAGGCATCGCCATTGTCGGCCTTGACGATCTTGTACGGGACCAGATCCATGTCCTTCTTGGTCATGGGATCGGCGAAAGTGCGCCCGATCAGGCGCTTGATGGCGAAGAAGGTGCGCTCGGGATTCGTGACCGCCTGCCGCTTGGCCGGCTGGCCGACAAGGCGCTCGCCTTCATCCGTGAATGCGACGATGGAGGGCGTGGTACGCGCGCCTTCCGCATTTTCGATGACCTTGCCGGCGGAGCCGTCCATCACGGCGACGCAGGAATTGGTCGTACCAAGGTCGATACCGATAACTTTACCCATGGCGGGATCCCTCACTTTCAAGCAGACCGCCGGATCCCGAAGCGATCCGGCCCATGGCTGGCTTTTTGACACGTTGACTGATGCTCACATGGGAAGGCGCGACCCACTTCGCAAGAAGCGCCGACCACCTCCCCGGCTGCGCGGGATATAGGCGGGGCCGTCACCGCGTGCAAGACCCCGGAAAAACGCGGCGGACAAGGATGTCCGCCGCGCCTGATTGAGTGCCCGCAAGCCGGCCTCACCGGCCCGCCGGGCGCCTACCCGGCGCCGGCGGCATCCTTGCGACCCGCGAGGAAATCAGGCAGGGCCGCCATCTGCGACAGGATTGCGACGGCCCCCGCTTCACGCAGGGCTGCCGGCGCATGATAGCCCCAGGCGACCCCCAGCGCGGTGACGCCGGCGGCGCGGCTCATCTGCATGTCGAAGGTCGAATCCCCCACCATCACTGCGGCATCCGCCGTTGTGCCTGTGGCGCTCATCGCCTGCAGGAGCATGGCCGGATGCGGCTTCGAGGGGGCATCATCGGCAGTCTGAACGCAGGCGAAGCGCCCGACGAAGCCATGGCGTTCGAGCATGTGATCCACCCCGCGCCGGCTCTTGCCCGTGGCGATCGCGAGGATGATGCCCGGCTCCGCCGCGAGCGCGTCGAGCACCGCGCCGACTCCGGGATAGAGCGGCTCGGCGAAAGCCGGATCATGCCGCAAATCCCGGAATACCCGCTTGTAGGTCCCGACCAGTTCCGCCACCACGGGACCCTGCCCGACAAGGGCCGTGAAGGCCTCCGGAAGCGACAGGCCCACGATCGACAGGGCTCGCGCGCGATCAGGCACGGGCAGGTCGTGCGCCACGAAGGTGCGTCTTTGCGCCTCGACGATCATGTTCTGGCTGTCGACGAGTGTGCCGTCGACATCGAAGACGACGAGCCGCCGCATCACACCTTGTCCATAGTCTTCTGCGCCATCCGGCCCTCTGCATCACCACGCTGAAGCGAGGCCCGAAAACGGGCCAGCGGATTTGAGACGGTCGCATAGGACGACCTGCGCGCGCCCCCGGAAACCATCGAAGAATCCATCCACCACAAGGATCGCTCCGGCATCATCCTTGTGCTTCAGGCCGATCCGTGTTGCCTCTATGCCAGCCCGATCGCCTCGCGAAAGCGCGCGCGCAGGTGGTGCCCGTCACGCGACGGCATCACACGGGGGGTCTCGCCCGAACGGATCGCGCAGACGGCGAGCACCGGGCCGGGCGCGTCGCGCAGCAGGCGGCGGGGCATGTCGAAGCCGCCATCCGCATCGCAATGCGCGGCCTCATTGAAACCGGCAGCGCGGGCCATGGCCACGAGATCGACGCCGTGCGCCGTATGGCTCGCCTGACCGCCGGTCTCGCCGTAGGCACGGTTGTCGAGGACGGCAATGGCGAGATTGTCGGGGCGGGCGACGCCGATCGTCGCGAGCGCGCCGAGCGCCATCAGCATTTCGCCGTCACCGGTCACCACGAGCACCCGTGCCTGCGGACGCGCCAGGGCGAGGCCGAGCCCGATGGTCGCCGCCGAACCCATCGCACCCCAAAGATAGAAATTGCGCGGATCATCCCCCGCCGCCGCGACATCATAGGTCGGCGAGCCGAGCCCGGTCACGACGAGAAGATCATCGTTGCGATGGCGCAACAGCTCCGCAACCAGTTCGCGCCTCTCGAAAGCACCCTGCCCTGAATTCAACACCGACATAGCGGCTCTCCCATCATTTCCCGAACACTGCACAATCAGAAAATCTTTGCACCGATGAGCCGCTGCGACAAAAGCACTGCCATCGCCGTTCCGCCCTCGAACGCCATGTGCAGGGCGTATCTGACGACCGCGCGCACATCCGCCGGATCGTCGACCCGCTGCACCACCAGCCCGCCCGCTTCCAGCGTGGCCGGCGTCGCCTGACCCATCGGCACTTGCCAGGGATTGAACTCGCCCCATTCGCCCCGCATGGTCACGATCGTGACGATGGGAAAGCCGCAATTGCGCACCAGCGAGAAGGTATTAAGGCAATTGCCGACACCGCTCGACTGCATCAGGAGCACACCCCGCGCACCGGCGAGATCGGCACCGGCGATCACGCCGATCCCCTCCTCCTCGGTGGTGAGCCCGATCGGCGTGATCGCCGGATCCTCATGACAGCGTGTGATCACATGGCTGTGGCCGGCATCGGGCACATACGCCACCTGGCTGACCCGCGCTGCGACGAGTTCTTCGTAAATGGCTTCGCGCCAGTCTTCCCCAAGGCTTTCGCTCATCGGCTCCTCGTTTCCCTGATCAGAATCATGTTACCGCGCCCAATCCGGCAGGCGCCCGGGCCTATCGATCACGACATGACCGCCGAGCGCCGGCGGCAGGTCGAGGCGCGCGCCCTCCCCTGTCGCAGCGTGACCGGACACAACCCGCTCGGCACCGCCGGCTTCGAAATGCTGTACACTCACGCCCGGCTCCGCACTGCCGAGCGCATAGGCCGCGATGCAGGGACGCGCCATGGCGGATATGCCGAAGCGCGTCGCGTCGTCAGTGAAGACAAATATGCCACGATCGAGCGGCAGAACCAGCCGGGCATCATCCCGCCGGAGGGGAACGCGCCCGAGAAACCGCCCGAAGCGCGCGGCCGCCTCCGACGGATCATCCACCAGAACGAGCACGGCTTCCAGCGAGACGATCCGGTTGGGATGGGCTGTCCAGCGCGCCTGCCAGACGATATCGGGCGTGTGATGGGCAAGCACCTGGATGCGCCCCTCGGGCATCGCATCGGGGGCACCCGCACCACCGAAAACCGCCCCTCGGCCTCGCCGCCATCGGGAAGCGCGATGCTGCGGGTGAGCTGCACGGCCTGGTCAGGCACAAAGCCCGCATCTTCGAGATGCGCGCGCGCCGCCCGCGCGTCAGCGACGCTCATCGCGAGCAGATGCACCCCGGTATAACGCGCGATCGCGGCTTCGAGCCGGCTTGCGAGCGGGGTGTCGGCACAGCGGGTGAGAAATTCGAGATAGCCGCTTTCCAGCATGGCACAGCGATTGCCGGTCCCGGCCGGCACGAAGCCCTGCGGGGTGCGGTTGCGCTGCTCGGTGAAGGGGGTCAGCACGAAGCCGAGCGCCTCGAGTGCTGCGCTCGCCGCATCCATATCCGGCACGAAATGGGCGAGATGGTCGAAGAAGACCTCGCTCTCGCCGGGAATCTGTCGAAACGGCACCATGCGCGCAAACTACGTCGCGCTCCTCGTCACGGGCAAGCGGCGTCTGTGGGGACAATCGCGCGAATGCATTTGCGTGATCGCGCAGCGATACAGCGAATCCTGGCTTGGTAGCGCAGGGAACCGAACCCTTCAGCCCCCGTTCATCCGGTAGCGCGCATGCAGCATGCAGCTCATTGCAGCAGACAGGGACAAATCAGAATGAAACGCCTCGCCCTTCTCCTCGCGGGCACGGCCATGCCGCTCGCGCTCTTCGCCGCACCGGATCTCACCAGCCGCGCCGCCGCACAGACACCGCCACCATCAGTCGAGATGATGCTCGAAGAGGCCGGCCTCGACGCACAGGCGCTTGAGCGCCTTGAAAGTACTCTCGCCGAAACGCAGGAGGAGGCGCGCGCCTTGCGCGAACGCGCCGATGAACTTTCCGATCGCGCAGCGACGAGCACGGCGCAGGCCGCTGATGCGCGCGCCGCGTTCGAAGCGCTCGCAGACGATTCCGATGCCGATCCGGACGCAATCGCAGCCGCACGGGCCGATGCGGAGGATGCCGCAGCGCAGGCCGCTGAGGACGCGCAATCCGCCTCACAGGCCCGCGAAGCCGCCGCCGAAGCCGAAGCGGAAATCAGCGCGATCCGCGAACGCCTCGAGACGGCCCGGCGCGAGGTCCAGGAGATCCGTGACCGGGAAGCGGAGGCCGAAGCCGAAGCCGAGCGCGCGGCTGCAGAGGCCGCAGAGCGTGAAGCGGAAGCAGCGGCGGAAGCGGAGCGTGAAGCGGAAACCGCAGAGGAAGCTGAGCGCAAGGCTGCGGCGGAACGCGAGGCGGAAGCTGATTCGGCGGCAGAGGCCAAGACAGAAACAGAGACCGGGGCCGATGCCGAAGCGAGGCGCAAGGCGGAAGCTGAGCGCGAAGTACAGTCAGAACGTGAAGCCGAAGCCGAAGCCGATGCCGACGCGGAAGTCGATGCAGAGGTCGAGGTCGAAAGTGAAGCGGAGCTTGCCGGCGAAGCCGAAGCGCAACAGGAAACCGAGCCGGTGACCGAAGCGGACGCTGAATCCGAGCGTCAGATCCGTGGTGAGGCAGCACCGGCGACCGGCTCGGAAAACGAAGGCAGTGAACCCCGTCCCGAAAGCGATGCCGCAGAGACGACACGCGAACCCGTCCCTTCCGAAGAGAGGACAGAAGAACCGCAGGATTTCGGTGATGTTCGCGAAGGACGCCGCGAGCGGACCGAAGACGGTGTGACCATTACAGAGGAAGCAGGCGCGCGTACCATCATCCAGCAGGGTAGCGAGATCATTCTGCGGCAGGCGGAGGACGAGCGCGTGCGCCGTACCTATTCCAACGTGCGCCGCGAACGAAGGGGCGAGCAGGACGTTCTGATCGCCCCGCGCGAAGGCAATGTCGAAATCATCACCATTCTCGACACGGACGGCAATCTTCTGCGCCGGATCCGGCGCGAGGCCGATGGCACGGAAACGGTGCTGATCGACAATACCCGCGAGGTCCGCGCGGATCGCGAGCGGGGCGGTGATCGCTGGAGGGACCGTCGCGGTGATCGCCGCGATGGCAGGCAGGACGACACGCGCTTCGGCTATGAGGGCAGCGCCTTCTCCTTCCGAATCGAGATTGCTCCACCCGTCGTGGATATCCCGCGCGACCGCTATATCGTCGATTACGGCGATCTCCGCGAAGATGATCTCGCGGAGATCTTCAGCGCGCCCCCCGTTTCGGAGATCCGGGAGCGCTATACGCTGGACGAGGTGCGGTACAATCCGAACCTGCGCGACTACATGGCCCGCGTCGATCTCGACACGGTGACCTTCGATACCGGTTCCTGGCGGCTGAGCCGCGCACAGATCGATCAGCTCGAACGCGTCGCGGATGCCATGAACGGCGTCATCGATCACAACCCCGACGAGATCTTCCTGATCGAGGGCCATACCGATGCCATCGGCCGGGCCATCGACAACCTGTCGCTCTCGGATCGTCGCGCGGAGAGCGTCGCCTTCATGCTCAGCCAGTTCTACGATGTGCCGCCGGAGAATCTGGTCACGCAGGGCTATGGCGAGGAATATCTGAAGATCGACACGCAGGCAGCCGAGCGCGGCAACCGGCGCGTCACCATCCGCCGCATCACCCCGCTGATCACGCAGGGCCCGCGCGGCTGACAATCGACAGGGGCGGCGCGGCGCATCACGCCCGCCGTCCCTTCATCCGGATTTACGCTTCGCTTTCCACCATCTCCGGGAACGGGATGATCGTCGACTTGACGGTGCGCATCGCCATCGCATCGCTCACCGCCCGGTCGAGCCCGGCATCGTCGAAGGGATAGAGCGTCTGCATGTCGAGCCAGGGATAGCGGTCGGCGGCGTGGTGGAGCATCTTCACGCCGAGCGCGAGATCGTTCTCGGTAAAGGCCCATGAGCCCATGATGGTGATATCCTTCGCCACGAAGCGGTGCCAGTTCGTCATGATCGAGCCGGCATCGGTGAACTGCCCCATCTCGATGAAGAAGCCGGAATCGCGCAGGAATTCGATGCCTTCCGGCCCCGCACTTGGATGCCCCGTGCAATCCATCACCAGATCCGCGCCATAGCCGCCACAAAGTTCGCGCACATGCGCGATGCGCTCCTGCTGGTCGGTCATCTGGGTGATATCCACCGTGGCAACCGCTCCGAAGCGGCGGGCGAGTTCGAGACGGGGCTGTTCCGGCGCGCCGACGCAGATCACCTTGCCGGCCCCCATCTCCTGCGCTGCGGCAATGGCCAGAATTCCGATCGGCCCCGAGCCCTGGATCACGACCGTATCGCCCCATTTGAAGCCGCCCATGCGCTGGGCCCGCGCGAAGCCGCGTATGGTCGAGGTGATCGGCTCCGACAGGGCTCCAAGCCGCAGCGACATGGCGTCGGGCAGCTTGTAGATCTTGGTGCCCGGCAGCATCTCGAGATCCACATAGACATATTCCGCCCAGCCGCCCCACAGATGCGGCGCCTTGTCGAATCCGAGATAGCGCCCGTAATAGACCGGCGTCTGGCAGCGATTGGAATGTTCGGGATAGTGCTTGCAGTAATAGCAGTCCCCGCACGGCATGAAGGGCGGGATCATGATCTTCGAACCCTCGCCGATCGGCTGGCCCATCCAGTCCGTCTTCAGATCGGGCCCGATCTCGACCACAACGCCGGAAATCTCGTGCCCGAGCGTGAACGGCCATGGCAGGGGCTTGGGCCAATGGCCCTTGAGAATATGCAGGTCCGTGCCGCAGACACCGCAGGCGGCGACCTTGATCAGCGCCCCCTTGCGGCCGACCTTCGGCCAGGGCACCTCCCGGATCTGCGCCTTCGCGCCGGGACCATCGAAGGTGGAAACGCGGATTGTCGATTGTTCTTGCGCCATGGTCAGGCTCCTCCCTCGCGGGCAGGACACCGGCCCGCGAGATCAGGCTAACCGCACTTGCCGCAACGGCAATCAGGTAACGCACCCATGCCGGATTTGCGCGGACCCGCAACACCTGCAGCATCGCGCCCGGTCGGATCGGGGCACGCACACCGATGACCACGCTTTCGGCCATGCGCGCCTTCATAGCCGCGGATCCACCGGCTCGCTCTCGAGCGCGAGCACGCCGAGCGCGCAGGCATGGACCTCCCGCAGGGGACGGCGCGCCACAAAACGCGCAAGCCCCTCGAGCCCGAGCCGGAATTCGCGCTCCGCCAGGGCGCTCTTGCGCCCGAGCGCGCGCTCACGCAGGCGCACGAGATGATCCGGAAGGTCGTAATCGGGCCCGTAGACGAGGCGCAGGTAATCGCGTCCGCGCACCTTCATCGCCGGCTGCAGGAGCCTCTTGCCGTCATGCACGACGAAAGCATCGGGCTTGATCACGAAACCCTCGCCGCCCTCCGCCGTATGCCGCTCCCACCAGCCGGTCACGGCCTCCCGGTCAGCGGCAGAGGCGGGATCGATCACCTGCCAGCCGGTCGCGCGCAGGATCGGATCTTCGCCGCAAAGCCGTGCCAGCATCTCCATATGCCAGTGATGCGGCTGCGTGGTGAGCACGCGCCCCTCGGTCGCGAGCAGATGGAACGGAGCGATCTGCCAGGCATCGATCGCATCCGCCTGCCAGCAATATCCTTCCAGCGTGCGCGCCATGGCCTGTGCATTGTCGCTCTGGATGCCGGCGCGCGCCCGCAATGCGCGCAGGTCCTCCGGGTCGCCAGCATCGGCGATCGCCGCGATCAGCGCCTGTGCCGAGGCCTGTGCGGCGATGGCGGTGGGGCGGTATTGCCGGCGCAGCAGATCCTGCGCCTTGCCCGACCAGGGCATGATCTCGGCATCGAGGAGCAGCCAGTCCGTCGCGATTTCGTCCCACAACCGCGCCCCGGTGACGGCCGCCCCGATCCGCCCGACGACCTGCGCCTCCAGCGCCGCATCGGCGAAGAAGGCGCGCCCGGTCCGCGTATAGATGGTCCCCGCCTTGCCGTCGCGCACGCCGAAACGCTTCGCTGCGCAGGCCGCATCGCGCGCCACAACGATCAGCGCGCGCGAACCCATATGCTTTTCCTCGACGATCACCGGCCCGCCGCCATGGCGCGCATACCAGGCGAGCGCCTGATCGGGATGCTCCAGATACGGCCCGTCAGAGGCGGCGGGCGGGGCGGCCATGGTGGGTGGAAGATGGATCAGCCAGCGCGGATCAATGCCGAAACGGCTGATGATCTCCAGCGCCGCGAGGGCGTTTTCCTGCGGGATGGTGATGCTGGAGCCCGTCCGCGTGACGATCCGCTGCTTGCAGGCGAAGTCATCGAAGTAAAGCATGTCGTCGCGCTCAGGCCGCGCTGGTCCCGCTGCTGCGCCCTCACCTGCGGCATCCTCGCCGGCTGCGCCGTCACCAGCCTCACCCTCCCCCGCTGCGCCCTCGCGGAACGGGCGCAACGGCGGCGCATATTCACGCGCGGCGGGGACCGACAGGATTTCGCGCTCGGGCCAGCGCAGCGCCGTCAGGGC
The DNA here is from genome assembly GCF_900094735.1 of Saliniramus fredricksonii. Classification (NCBI taxonomy): domain Bacteria; kingdom Pseudomonadati; phylum Pseudomonadota; class Alphaproteobacteria; order Hyphomicrobiales; family Salinarimonadaceae; genus Saliniramus; species Saliniramus fredricksonii. Next base: position 1,397,201 of record NZ_FMBM01000001.1, on the reverse strand, counting down.
GCCGCCGAAAACGCAGCCCGTATCGATGCACAAAGTGTTGTTGCGCCATTGCGCCTCGGCGACGGGCGTATGGCCGTAGACGACCGTCGCCGCGCCGCGATAATCGCGCACCCAGTCGAGACGCACCGGCAGGCCGGCCTCGTCCAGCGCGCCGGTGGTCTCGCCGAACATGGCGAAGCTGCGTAACGCCGCCGAGCCGCGGCCATGCATCGCCTCCGTCAAACCCGCATGCGCGACCACCAGGCTGCCATCGGCGAGCCAGGCATGCGACAGCAGCCCCTCGATGAAATCGGCCACGCACGAACGAAATCCCGGGGAGCAGGATTCGAGCTCCGCCACCGTGCGATCGAGCCCGTGATCGAGCCTGACCTTGCGTCCGCGCAGCCATTTCGACAGTTTGAAATCGTGGTTGCCGATGACGCAGCGCGCCTGCCCCTCAGCGCACATCCCCATCACCAGCCGCAGGCAATCGCGATTGGCAGGGCCGCGATCGGTGAGATCGCCGACGAAGAATGCGCGGCGCCCCTTTGGATGGCGCGCCTGCAGGAGCCCCTCGCCGGACGCGTATGGCGCGCGCTCATAGCCGAGCGCATCGAGCAAGGCGGTGAGTTCGTCGTAGCAGCCATGCACATCACCGATAATGTCGAACGGGCCGTGATCATGACGCTGGTCGGTCCAGAGCGGCACGCGCGTGATCGTGACCGCATCCACCTCCTCCGGCGTGCGCATCACGGTGATATGGCGAAACCCTTCCTTGCCGAGATGGCGCAGATCCCGCCGCAGCGCCTTGGCATGGTTATGCGGCACATGCGCGCCGAAATCGCGCCCCGCCCGCGCCTCGTTGCGCGCCGCGCAGATGCGCGGATCGATATCGAAGACGAAGGGCACCGGCAGGGCATGATGGCGCCGCGCCAGCGCGACGAGCCGCGCCCGGTCGGCGCGCTGCACGGAAGTGGCGTCGATCACCGTCAAACGCCGGCGCGCGAGCCGTCGCTCGGCGATCGCTTCGAGCACGGCGAAGGCGTCCTGCGTGGCGGATTGATCCGTCTCGTCATCGGCCACGAGGGCGCGGCAGCGGTCGGAAGAGATCACCTGCGTCTCGCGAAAATGCCTGCGCGCGAACTGCGTCTTGCCCGCGCCCGTCGGGCCGATCAGCAGGACGAGGGCAAAATCGGGAATGGTGACCTTCATGCGCCCGCCTCCCGGGTGAAGAGCGCGCATTGCGAGGGTGCGCCATGAACCGGATCGGCCTCTCCGATGGGCCGGATCTCGAAACCGTAACCATGAGCACCCGCGACCCGACTGGCCCAGGCGCCGAATTCCGCCGCGTCCCATTCGAAGCGGTGGTCGTGATGGCGCAGTTCGCCGGGGCCGAGACCGGCAAATGCCGCGTTATGAGCGCGGTTCGGCGTCGTCACCACGACGATACCGGGGCGCGCATCACCGAACAGGGCCGCTTCGAGCGCAGGCAGCCGCGCGGGTTCGATATGCTCGATCACCTCCACCAGGGCGGCGGCATCGAAACCGCGCCAGCGCCGGTCAGCATAGGTGAGGCTGCCCGGCTGCAACTGCACCCGCCGACGCAAGGCCTCGCCCGCATGGTCCAGATCGAGCCGCGCATGCGCGGTCTCCAGCAGGCGCAGAGCGGGATCGACCCCGAGAATCCGCTTGATTGCCGGCGCGGCCAGAAGGCGCCGGATCAGGCGCCCCTCGCCACAGCCGAGATCGAGCACGCTCATCGCCCCGGACTGCGCGATGATGCCGGCAACCATGTCGAGCCGCGCATCATGAAGGCGCCGGCGTTCCGGGCGCAGCCCTGCCGCCTCGGTTTCACCCGGCGCAGGCCTTGCCGGCAAAGCCGCCTCGGCATCGAGCCGTGCCCGTGCCGTATCCACCAGATCACGGCGATGCTTGAGCGCGCGGCGCATGATCAGATCGCGCTCCGGATGCGCGGCCAGCCAGGGGCCGGCGCGCGCCATCAGCTTGTCGATCTCGGTATCGTCCACCCAGTAATGCTTGGCGTCATCAAGGACCGGGACAAGCACGGCGAGTTGCCCGAGAATATCGCAAAGCCGCGCCGTGATGCCGAGCTGCAGATCGAACACCGCCCGCACGCCGGTCTCGATCAGCGCAAGCGCCTCCACCGCATAACCGAGCGGTGCGAAGACCCGTGTGATCAGATCGGCATCGCCGTGCAGCGCAAGCGGCACGACCCGGATTTCGAACGGCAGCGCACGCTGGGCGAGTTCGGGCCGCTCCCGCGAACGCCCGGAAAGCGCCTGGCCGATGCCCCGCCCGAGCGCCACGCTCAGCAGCGAATTCGCGGCATAGGGCCGGTCGTTGACGTATTGCGCCAGAAGCCCTTCGCCGCTGGCGCCCCGCGCCCCGGAACCCTGCCCCGCCTTTCCGCGCACCAGCGCCACGGGATCAACGGCGAGATGCATGACGGCACGCGTTTCCTCGTCGCTCCTCTTGGCGAAAAAGACCGTCAGCGCACCCGTGCCGACATCACGCACATGCACGCGATCGGGATGCTTGTGCAGCAAATGTCCGAGATCGCGCGCGCTGTAATCGCTCCCCGGAGGCGCCCGCAATGTGACTTCGATCTGCATGATATTCCTGAAATGTTCACACTCCACATAGATACACGCCGAATAGCCCCCTGGCAATACGGGTTGCAAAAATTCAAAAAATACACGTTATGATTTTGTCTGGCCGTCGGCCGGCTTCACTGCTCTTCGCCACCCGCGAGATAGGACAGGCCGAGATAGATCACCATCACCGCGCAATAGATCAGCCCCATCAGCAGGTTGATCGCGACGGCCGCAGGCACGAAAGCGGCGAGCACGAGGTGACTCATAACGGCCAGCAACCAGAGCACACCGCCCCAGCTCGTCGTCAGCCAGAGACCGATTGCAGCAATCAGATCGATGACCGCGAAGTAGACGATCGTGGTCTGCACTCCCGGCGGGCGATCCTCGAAGGCGGGGGCCGCTTCGCCGGCGCCGAGGATCACCGCCCAGTAGCTCAGACCACGCGCGATCCAGAGCAGCGCCATCATGCGCATGAACCAGATCAAGACCCGGCTCCAGCTCAGACTTGGGCGCGATTGCGGCTGGCTGCGCAAGGCCGCATCGCTGCGTTCATCACGCGGATGAGGGGACGGCCTGATGGCGGCGCGGCGGCGCAGGAAGCCGATCACACGCCGAGCTCCGCAGTGACCAGCGGCGCGAAATAGGCCGCTACCGCTTCATCGGAGACATCACCCAGCTTCGCCGGCTCCCATTGCGGCTTCTGATCCTTGTCGACCAGCACCGCGCGCACGCCCTCGTAGAAATCCGTGCCGTCGAGAATGCGCGACACGATCCGGAACTCCATCCGCATCGCCTCACGGAAATCGATCGTCGCCCCGATGCGCATCTGCTCGAAGGCGATGCGCAGGGATGTCGGCGATTTCGCCTTGATCGTCTTCGCGATCTGGCGGGCGGCCTCGCTGCCCTCGAATTCGAGATCCGCGATGATCTCGGCCACCGAACCCTCATCGAAGACCCGGTCGATCATGGCGCGCTGGGCGTCGAGCGGAGGCGGCCCCGGGTCGCGGGCATGATCGGCGAGCACGGCATCGGGCGCCTCGCCGGCCTGCAGCCTGTCGCGAATCGCATCGAAAGCTTCCGACGGGACGGCATGGGTAGCAAGGCCCAGTGCCAGCGCATCCGCGCATTTCAGACGCGCGCCGGTCAGGGCGAGATACAGCCCCGTCCGCCCGGGCAGACGCGGCAGCGCGTAGCTCGCGCCGACATCGGGGAAGAAGCCGATCCCGACCTCGGGCATGGCGAAGAGGTAGCGCTCGCCGGCCACACGGTGCGAACCATGCAGCGATATCCCGACGCCGCCACCCATGCAGATCCCGTCGATCAGGGCGATATAGGGTTTGGGATAATCGGCGATCAGCGCATTGAGCTCGTATTCCTCGCGCCAGAAGGCGAGTGCCTCTTCCGGGCGCCCCGCGCGTCCGGCCTCGACCAGACGGCGGATGTCGCCGCCGGCACAAAATGCCTTCTCGCCGGCGCCCTGCACGATCACGCAGGCGATCTGCGGATCATCCGCCCAGGCGTCGAGCGCCGCGCGCATGGCGCGCACCATGGCCAGCGTCAGGGCGTTGAGGGCCTGTGGACGGTCGAGGGTGATCAGGCCGGCATGCCCCGCGCGCGCGCAGACCACCTCGGCCTGCGGCTTTGCCGGGGACGAATCGGTTTCGGAATTTGCCTGTGCCATCAAACGGCTCCGCTCGCTCCTCACGGGAAGTTCCCGCTGACCGGGCCGGCGGCGACTGCACCTGCCGGCATGAATGGATCGACAGTTAGACGCCTGATCACGGCGCGGTCAACCATGGGCAAAAAGGCCGCAGCGATACGAAGATGTCCCCATTCTTGGAATGATTCCGAAATGCTATAGATTGGCATCACAGCCGCATCCCCCGGACCATCAGCGGCGCGGAGAAGTCCATGTCCTCCACCCCCACACCGTTCCAGCCCCGCAGTGCCCACCTGCGCGAAGTCGATCGCCCCGGCGAGTCCGCCCCGGTAGCGCGCGCAAATCCGCTGGATCTGCGCCACAGGCCACGGCGCAACCGCAAGAGCGAATGGACGCGCCGCATGGTGCGCGAGAATCATCTCGACGTCGCCGATCTGATCTGGCCGCTCTTCGTCACCGAGGGCTCCGGCGAGCGCATGGCGATCCCCTCGATGCCCGGCGTCGAGCGGCTGTCGATCGATATTGCCGTGCGCGAGGCCGAGCGGGCGGCGCAGCTGGGAATCCCGGCAATCGCGCTCTTTCCCAACACGCCCGCCGCGTTGCGCGACGAAACCGGATCCGAAGCGCTCAACGGCGAGAACCTGGTCTGCCGTGCCTGCCGGGCGATCAGCGCGGCGGTGCCCGAGATCGGCATCGTCACGGATGTCGCGCTCGATCCCTATACCAGCCACGGCCATGACGGCCTGCTCGAAGACGGGCGGATCATCAATGACGAGACCGTGGCGGCACTCGCCCGCCAGGCCGTGGTACAGGCACAGAGCGGCGCCGATGTGATCGCACCCTCCGACATGATGGACGGACGCGTCGCCGCCATCCGCGCGGCGCTCGATGCGGCGGGTTACGCGGATGTGCAGATCATGTCCTATGCCGCGAAATTCGCCTCCGCCTTCTATGGGCCGTTCCGGGATGCCATCGGCACCAGCACGATGCTGGTGGGCGACAAGCGCACCTATCAGATGGATCCGGCCAATAGCCGCGAGGCCCTGCGCGAGGTCGCCCTCGATCTCGACGAGGGCGCCGACATGGTCATGATCAAACCCGGCATGCCCTATCTCGACATCATCCATGCGGTGAAGCGTGAATTCGGGATTCCGACCTTTGCCTATCAGGTGTCGGGCGAATACGCCATGATACAGGCCGCTGCCGCCAATGGCTGGCTCGACGGCGAGCGGGCGATGATGGAGAGCCTGATGGCCTTCAAGCGCGCCGGGGCCGACGGGGTGCTCAGCTATTTCGCGCCGCGCGTGGCCGAAAAGCTGCTCGCGGAACGCAAGGCGGGCGGCGCCTGAGAGCACCGCCCGACAAGTCAATCCGATATGGGTAAAAACCGCGCCGGGACGCTCAGCCGCGTGCGCCGGAAAACAGCTCGCGCTCGCGATAGACAAGCGGGCGATCATTGCTGCGGCCGGTCTTGCGGCGTGTCAGGAAGCGGGGGCGGCGCTCGCGCAGGAGCCCGTGGCGGCGGCGCTGGCGCGAGCGCCCGAGCTGCACGGCGCCGACCTGCGGATATGGCTCCAGCAGCGAGCCGTCTTCGTTGTGGAGCATCAGCGCGAGGCCGGAATCGGCCCCCATGCGCCGCCAGATCGCAACGACTTCGTCTTCATGGAACTGGCCGAGGCTGCAGGCCACCTCGTCGCGCGCATCGATGGCGAGAATGTCGAAGAGCGGGATCTCGGCTCCCTCCGCCGTTGCGAGGCTCAGCGCCAGGCCGCGAAGCGGCGCGGCACCCGTGAAGGTCGAACCCGCGACCAGATGCGCCGCGATCCGCTCCAGCGCTTCCGGCGTGGCCGCTCCGTCCTGATCGTTCGTGTGCTTGTGCTCTAAACGATTCATCTGTCGACGCCCTTGACTGTCTGCCGCCGCCGCTATGCTTGCGGCTTGTACAGTGCGTTATCTGTCAGGAGCGAAACTAGGCGCGAGGAGAGTCGATCCTCTTAATTGCTTCGGTTAAAATTGTGTTTGATTGCGCATAAACGCAGCCATGCTGAACGAATTCTTGCGATGATCAGATAACCCGCCGAATCATCTTTAACAGCTGATGAAGATGATCCGGCGGATCGTCACGCGGATTGCCCGGCGAGACGCGCCACGATCTTTTCACGACCGATCAGGGGCAGGAGCGGGCCGAGTTCGGGGCCGTGATCGCGCCCGGTCAGGGCGAGGCGCAGCGGCATGAACAGGGCGCGGCCCCTGGCACCGGTCTCCTGCTTGAGCGCCTTCGTCCAGGCCGACCAGGTCTCACCATCGGGTGCCCCCTCGGGCAGGAGCCGCGCGGCGGTCTCACAGAAGACGGCATCCGCAATCACCGGCGTGACCGGACCGGCCACGACCGGCCACCACTCCGCCGCCTCGGGCAGACGCGTCAGGTTCTTGCGAACCGCCTCCCAGAAGGCCGCACCGCCGCCGATGCCGAGCGCTTCGAGGCGCGGGCGCGCCGTGTCGTAGGGCATTTCGTGGACGATACGGGCATTCAGACTTTCGAGTTCGTGCTCATCGAATTTCGCCGGGGCGCGTGAGATGCCGGAATAATCGAGCAGCCCTGCCAGCGCATCGAGATCAGCCACCGGGCGCACCGCCTCGGAAGTGCCGACCAGCACCGCGAGCGCCGCGACCGCCATCGGCTCGTAACCGGCTTCGCGCAGGGCGGAGAGCGAGAGGTGGCCGAGCCGCTTGGAGAGTCCCTCCCCCGAGGCGGTGGTGAGCAGGTTGTGATGGCCGAAGGCCGGCACTGTTGCGCCGAGCAGTTCGAAGAGCTGGATCTGTACGGCGGTGTTGGTCACATGATCCTCGCCGCGAATGATATGCGTCACGCCGAGATCCGCGTCGTCAGCCACCGATGGCAGCGTATAGAGATAGGTGCCATCCGCCCGGATCAGCACCGGGTCAGAGAGGGAAGCGCAATCGATGCGGCTTTCGCCGCGCACCAGATCGTCCCAGACGACCACGCGCGCATCAAGCTTGAAGCGCCAATGCGGCTTGCGGCCTTCCGCCTCAAGCGCGGCCCGCGCAGCAGCATCGAGATCGAGGGCGGCGCGGTCATAGACCGGCGGCAGCCCGCGCGCGAGCTGGCGCTTGCGCTTGAATTCGAGCTCGTCGGGCGTCTCGTAGCAGGGATAGAGCCGGCCCATGGCGCGCAGCCTGTCGGCGACCGCGTCATACAGGGCAAAGCGCTCCGATTGCCGCACGGTGATATCCGGCACGATGCCGAGCCAGGCGAGATCGGCGCTGATCGCCTGGGCGTATTCCGCGCGCGAGCGCTCGCGATCGGTATCGTCGAAGCGCAGGATGAAGCTCCCGCCGTGGCGGCGGGCATGCAGCGCGTTCATCAGGGCGGTGCGGGCATTGCCGATATGGATCAGCCCCGTCGGCGAGGGGGCGAAGCGGAGTTTGGGAGCAGTTGCGGACATGCGATCTGGCCTGGCGGTTGCGCTTGTGGGTGTATGCCGGCGCGCACCGAAGCAGCGCGCGCCTTCTCTCTACGCGACTTTTGCCGTTTACGCGATTTTTGCGGCAGCCCCTAATCCGAAGCGCGGATTTTCTGGTAGAAAGTCACGGCAACTCACGGCCCCGGAGGCGACCCTGCGTATCATGCTCATTGCTTCGATCATTCTCGCCCTGCTCGCGGGCGGATTTGCTTTCATGCTCTGGCGCGGCGCGGAGCCCGGCGGCATCGACGATGCCTATGCCCGGATCTTTGGCCCGCCGGATCTCGGCAGCGTCGATTTCGAGCATCTCACCCGGCGCAGTTCTCCCAACGACGCGCTCGCCTGCCATCCCGATATCTGCGGCGACACGCAAGTCGATTTCGTCACACCGCTCTATCCGGTGCCGGGGGCGCGCCTGCGCGAGATCGTGCGCGCGGTCGCTCTGGAACAGCCGCGTACGCAACTGGTCTATTCGGCCCGCTGGGAGGAGGAGGAACGTTTCGTGGTGCGCTCCGCCTTGATGCGCTACCCCGATACGGTGGTCGCGCGCGTCTATGGGGCGGGTCCGGGACAAGCGATGCTGGGGCTGTATTCGCGCAGCCAGATCGGCCATTCGGATCTCGGCGCGAACCGCGCCCGCCTGGAGCGCTGGCTCGCCGCGATCAGTGACCGGGTTGACGCAGAGGAACCAACGGCTGACTGAACCTGCTCAGGAAAGGTTTGACCGGCGGGGCGTGGCGTTGAGGAGGCCAATCACACGCGCCCGCCGGTCAGGCCCAAGAAACCCAGGAGATGCGGCGGACCTGAGCATCAAGGGCATGGCTGCACCCACAATCTCGGGGTGATCCATATGGTTTTATTAAAAATATCTTAAATTGGGGCAGAGGCAATGCTTTCCTCCAAAACTGCGGATTTTCGGTCTGTTTAGGTTAAGGCTTAAGCTTGCCGGCGGGGAGTGATCGGGCCACATGCGCTGGGCCCGTCCAAAAGGCGATTGCGGCAATGCCCTTTGCCATCCCGCTCGTGCAGATGCACACTCGGCAAAAGCGTCAGCCAGAGGGAGATGCGCGCATGACCCGTCTGTCGGTTCTCGATCTCGCCCCGATCAGCCAAGGCGAGGATGCCGGCACGGCGCTGGCGCGGACCCGCGAGCTCGCCATCCATGCCGAGGCGCTCGGCTATCAGCGTTACTGGCTGGCCGAGCACCACAACATGCCGGGCATCGCCAGTGCCGCGACGGCGATCGTGATCGCCGACATTGCCCGTGCGACGCGCACCATACGCGTCGGCGCCGGCGGGATCATGCTGCCGAACCACGCGCCCCTCGTGGTGGCCGAGCAGTTCGGCACGCTGGCCAGCCTGTTTCCCGGTCGCATCGATCTGGGCCTCGGGCGCGCACCGGGCACCGATCAGGCGACGGCACAGGCGCTGCGCCGCCATCTCAGCGGGGACGCGTATCAATTCCCCGACGATGTCGTCGAGCTGATGCATTATTTCGACGCGCTGCAGCCCGGCCAGAAGGTCCGGGCCATTCCCGGTGCGGGTCTCGACGTGCCTGTCTGGATCCTCGGATCGAGCCTGTTCGGCGCGCAGCTCGCGGCGATGCTCGGCCTGCCCTATGCCTTCGCATCGCATTTCGCGCCCGCCCAGATGATGGACGCGATCAGGGTCTATCGCGACCGCTTCCAACCCTCGCGCCATCTCGCGAAGCCCCATGTGATGCTCGGACTGAACGTCTTCGCCGCCGACGATGACGCGACGGCGCGTTATCTGATGTCATCGCGCCAGCAGGCTTTCGTGGCCCTGCGCTACGGGCGCCCGGGGCCCCTTCCCCCGCCCGTTGACGATTACGAAGCCGGTCTCGGCCCCGCCGAGCGCGCCCTGCTCGACGGTCTCGCGCCCGGCACCGTCTGCGGCGGACCGGAGACCGTCCGCGCGGGCATCGACGCCTTCATCGCCCGCACCGGTGCCGACGAGATCATGGTGACCGCGCAGATCTTCGACCAGGCGGCGCGGCTACGCTCCTTCGAGATCACTGCGCAGGAACACGCCGCGCTGGCGGCGTGAGGCCGCCGGTGCCGTTCGAAGCGCTTAAGGACGACTACGCAGCGACCTTTCGTCACCTCGGCTTCGCGGGCAGGCGCGCGCTAGGCGTGTGCGCCAGATATGGACAAACGTCATCCTGCGAACGGAGTTATCCCCCATGGTCCTGCGCGCCCTCTACTGGATCCCGATCTTCGGCTGGCTCCTGCGCGATGCCGTTCATGGCGATACGCTTTCGCGCATTCTCTTCGTGGTGAACCTGCTTGTGCTCTGGGCGCTGGCAGTGATGATCTTCGGCTATGCCGCGATCATCATCCCCGCATTGCTGTTGACGCCGACCATCCTCGCGATCATCGTGGTCTTTACCCTCGGAAGATGACACCGGCATCGGCGTGAATCCGGAAGACGGGTTTGCGTGCCTGCGCCTTGCGCGTTCAGATGCCGCCGCGCACCCTCCGGAAAAACAGCGTGAGCCGCCATCATCCTGCTCGCGCATTTCCCGGAGGAAGACGATCATGGCGCAGGATACGGCTCGCGAAGACACGCCCCGCAAAACCGCGAAGAAATCCCCGGAAGAGCTGCGCAGCCACCGCTGGTACGGCGTCGATGACCTGCGCGCCTTCGGGCACCGCTCGCGCGCGCTGCAGATGGGCTATGACCACCAGGATTTCATGGGCAAGCCGATCATCGGCATCATCAACACCTGGAGCGACATCAATCCCTGCCACGCCCATTTCAGGGTGCGCGTCGAGGATGTGAAGCGCGGCATCTGGCAGGCCGGGGGTTTCCCCATCGAGCTGCCGGCGATCTCGCTCTCCGAGCCCTTCCAGAAACCCTCCACCATGCTCTACCGCAATCTGCTCGCCATGGAGACGGAAGAACTCCTGCGCTCCTATCCGATCGACGGCGCGGTGCTGATGGGCGGCTGCGACAAGACCACGCCGGCCACCGTGATGGGCGCGATCTCGATGAACCTGCCCTTCGTCTTCATGCCGGCGGGCCCGATGATGCGGGGCCATTATGCCGGCACCATCCTCGGCTCCGGCTCCGACACCTGGAAATACTGGGCCGAGCGCGAGGCGGGCAACATCGATGCGCAGGAATGGAAAGAGATCGAGGCGGGTATCGCGCGCTCCCACGGCACCTGCATGACCATGGGCACGGCCTCGACCATGACCTCGATCACCGAGGCGCTCGGCCTGACGCTGCCCGGTGCGAGCTCGATCCCCGCTGCGGATGCTGCGCATCCGCGCATGGCCTCTTCCTGCGGACGGCGGATCGTCGAGATGGTCTGGGATGATCTCAAGCCGTCGGACATCCTCACCCGCAAATCCGTCGAGAACGCGCTCTACGTGCATAATGCGCTGGCCGGTTCGACCAATGCGATGATCCATCTCGTGGCCATGGCGCGCCGGGCGGATGTGCCGATCTCGCTGCAGGATTTCGACGATTACGCGCAGAAAGTCCCCGTGATCGCCAATCTGCGCCCCTCCGGCGCCTGGCTGATGGAGGATTTCCACATTGCCGGCGGGATCCGCGCGCTGCTCAAGCGGCTCGAGGGCGTGCTGCATCTCGATGCGCTGACGGTGGCCGGAATCAGCATGGGCGAGGCGATCGCCGATGCGCGCGTCTATGACGACGACGTCATCCGCCCGCTCGACAACCCGATCTCCTCGTCGGGCGGCACGGCCATCCTCTACGGCAATCTCGCCCCCAAGGGCTGCGTGATGAAGCCCCCGGCAGCCGAGCCACACCTGCTCCAGCATACCGGGCCGGCGCTTGTCTTCGACAACTACGCGCAGATGAAGAAGGCGGTCGCCGATCCCGATCTCGACGTCACCGCCGATCATATCATGGTGCTGCGCCATGCCGGCCCGATCGGCGGGCCGGGCATGCCGGAATGGGGCATGCTGCCGATCCCCAAAAAACTGCTCAAACAGGGCGTGCGCGACATGCTGCGAATCTCCGATGCACGCATGTCCGGCACCAGCTACGGGGCCTGCATCCTGCATGTCGCGCCGGAAGCCGCCATCGGCGGGCCGCTTGCTGCATTGCGCACGGGTGACATGATCACCGTGGATGTGCACAATAGGCGAATCGATGTGGCTTTGAGCGATGCCGAAATCGCGGATCGTCTCAAAGGCTACGTGCCGCCGCCGCGGGATTATCCTCGCGGCTATTACAAGATGTACACGCAGCACATCGCCCAGGCGGATACCGGTTGCGACTTCGACTTCCTGGAGGGAAGTGGCGGCATACCGGAGCCAGAAATCAACTGACGAACACCTCTGCCGGATGCGGAGGAAGGAGCGAAAAGCATGTCCGAGCCCCTGCGCATCACCGTGATCTCAGACGTCATCTGCCCCTGGTGCTATCTGGGCAAGCGACGTCTGGAGAGCGCTCTGGAGGAAAGCGGCGTCGCAGCGACCGTCTCCTGGCTGCCCTTCGAGCTCAACCCGGACATGCCCGAGGAGGGCATGCCGCGCGCTGATTACCGCGCTCAGAAATTCGGTGAGGAGAAGGGCGCCGAGCTCGATGCCGAGATGAAACAGCGCGGCGATGCGGAGGGTGTGCATTTCGCCTTCGAGAAGCTGGTGCACACACCCAATACCCGCCGCGCCCACATGCTGGTGGCGCAGGCCTCCGATACGGGTCTCGGCGACGATCTCACCGAGGCACTGTTTCGCGCCTATTTCGAGGAAGGCGCCGATGTGGGCGATCCGCAGGTGCTGATCAATATCGGCGAACAGATCGGCCTCGATCCCGAACTCGCGGGCGAGGTCATCCGCAGCGAGGCGATCTCGGATGCGGTGGCGACGATGGAGAGCCGCGCGGCGGAAGTCGGCGTGACGGGTGTTCCGTTCTTCATCATCAACGAAAAATACGCCGTCTCCGGCGCCCAGCCCAAGGAAGCCTGGCTGGAATTCTTCGAGAAGCTGCAATCGGAAGAAGACCCCGCCGGCTGATCCGCAGGCAAAGCCAGCGGGCGCCGCTCGGCGCGTATGCGAAAGCTGATTTCCCATACGCGCCGACGGCGCCTCTTTCCCTCTGGCAGGTCGCATCCCGAGCGAAATATCGTCTGCGGACCACATTGCTACCCTAGCGACCCGGCGCGCGATGTCGCGCGCATTTCATGGGCAATCGCGCCCAAATTCCGCGCATACGGGCCGATCAGCGGGCATGGCCGGGCACGACGGGTTCCGTCACCCGGCCCGACTCCGTCAGGTCGCAACGCGCTCTATCCTGAACGCCCGGCAGTGCGTGGTTCGGACGCAGCCGGTTTGCCGGCGCCATCATCGAAAATCTGGTCCTGATCGTCGCCGGGATCGCCCTGCTGCGGACGGCTCGGCGCGGGCGCGGCCGTTGCCGGCGTGGTGCGCGGACGCACGGTCTGATTCTGACGCGGTGCGGACGCGCCCTGCGCGGCGGGATTCTGCCTGGACGCCGACGGAGCCGGTCGGGCAGCGGCTTCGGGCGCAGCCGCTGCCCGATTGCCCGCCGCCGATCCGTTCTGCGGGAGGGATGCACTTTGTGCTGCTGGCTTGTGCGTCGCTTGCGCATGCAACTGCGCCGGCACCTGATTCGTCAGATCACTGATCCCGCGTCCGGAGCCTTGATGTCCGGATCCATGGCGTCCGGAACGGGTCTCGAGATGATCGAGCAGCGATTCGAGCGCAGCATTCTGGATCGCGCCGTCATGCGCCGCAGGTTTGCGCCCGAGCGCCACCTGGCGCGGTTCGCAGGTTTCCTCATCACCCAGTTCGTTCCCGAACCATAATGGGGGGCGAAAGCCGCCAGCCTGCATCGAATCGGCGAAGTGCAACAGGATGAACGCGCAGGGAAGCGGTGAGACGAAGCGCAGGATCTCGATATCGAGGCCACCGCCACCCTCGAAGGGCATGCGCTCATAGACGACGCGTCCGGCGCAGACATCCATCAGCACCTCGCCCTGTGCCCGCGATACCTCCGTGCGCTCTTCGGAAACCCCGCCATCGGGCAGCAGATCCTGCAATATCAGCGTGCAGGCCTCCCCCTCGAGCCGCAGAAAGGAGCGCCTGTCCGACTGATCCGGAAAATGCCCTTCGACAACAGGCATGGCGGGCCGCTCCCGCCCGATCAGGCGGGCGAAACCGGGGGCAAGACGGAAACGTCTCGTGAGTGTCATGAATACCTCGACTCGTCAGAGCTGACACGGCGATGAACCCGAATCATCGCCGCGCTGCCGCCGCAGAAGCGCGCAGCTTCGCCATGACAATGTCGAGAAAGCGGCAGGGTTCGATCCGGATTCCTGCAAATCCGCCGCGCGGCAATACAATGTGGACAATTGTTTCAAACCGGGAGGCGGCGATCCAATGCCCCGGGCCCGCAACGCCGGGCGCGATGGCGCGTAAAAGCCTTACCGACCGGCAGGAATCACAGGCCGCGCCTTCACTCTTCCTCGCGAGAGGCAGGCAGCGCGTCGTCGAGGAATGCCTCGCCATCGATTCCGGAAATCTGCCCGTCCTGAGCGCCGGCGCGCGGCTCGGCATCATCCGGGCTCGCCTTCACCAGCCGCAGGATCTCGACGGCGACCTGCCAGGGCAGCGGCTGGGCGATGCGCAGAAAGGCGCGCCCGTCGCCGAGATCCTCGATCTGGACCTCCTGCGTGTCGTTGCCCGCCTCGGCGCCGCGCGGGACATGGGAATGGGAATGGGAATGGGCCTGCGTCGTCAGGAGCTCATCCGTATCGATGCCGAGCACCTTGCTCAGCGCTTCGACATGAGTCATCCGGCGCGGCAGGCTGCGGCCCTTGGCATAGGACCAGACGCTGACATCGCTGATACGCGCCCCCGGTGGCAGATGCTCCTGTGCCCGCCGCGCGGTTTCCTTGTAGGTAAGGCCACTGCGCTTGATGGCGCTCCAGAGGCGCTCGGCGAAAACATCCTTGTCGATCGGCAATGTCCGCTCCTTGACCGGCTTGGCGGACGTGGCGGGCGACAGAGAACGACGTTGCATCACGAATTCCTCACGAAAATGTGACCGTCCGGCAAGCCATTTGATGCCCCGAACCGGAACACCCGCTCCGGCAAGACATTCGCCCCGCATGCCATCCGGCCCTGATATGCAAAACAGCCCCGGTATCAGCCCTTCAAGATGATCGCCACCCGTCCTGAAGCCGACGCGGCATCGCCACGGCACCCCGATGCGGACGCCACCATCCACGTTTCCCCCGAATCAATAGCGGGAGCAACGAAGGTGATTATTATCTCTGATAGTTAATCAAATGTGAACACCCAAAACTTCCAAAAGACAGCGATAGTCGAATTTTGTTAAAATCCGTTTACCTTCGAATTTTCGAAACCGCAATTGCAGGCATGGAGGCATACATTCTGAAACGATTTCTTGAAACAGGCAGGATAAGCGCCACCAAGACTTGCGGCTGCATCTCGCCACCAGGCTGTTTCAGGAAGTGGCGCGGCAGGAGAGCGAAAAATGTTGCAAATCGAAACACGCGCTCAAGCCGGGCCGATTTCACATTTCAGAGCGCCTTTTGAATCAACACCACATGACTATCTATGGTTACCTGATACAATAATAATTGTAAACTGCTTTGTCGGCGAACCGACATGGGTTTCTTCCTGAAAAGCGCCTCAGCCGACGAGGATCAACGTGACGACGCCGCCGAGCGCGGCATAGACCACCGCCGGCATCAGCGTGGCACGCAACACATCGCCCTCCCGTCCGCGCAGCCCCACCGTCGCGCCGCCGGCGATGATGTTGTGCGGGCAGGCCATGTTGCCGAGAGCCGCGCCGAAGGATTGCGCCGCGAGCATGATCACCGCCGGCAGATCGAGGCTGCGCGCGCTCGCCATCTGGAATTCGCTGAGCAGGATGTTCGATGCCGTGGCAGAACCCGTGACGAAGGTCCCCAGTCCGCCCACCCCCGCCGCGAAGAGCGGCCAGATCGGCCCGGTGCGCGCAACCGCCTCGGCCAGCGTGTCGATCATCTGCGCATGCACCATCAGCCGCGAGATCGCGAGCATGGCCAAAAGCGCCACGACGACGGGGGCGAGCCGCCGCGCGGCTGCACCGGCGGCTGAGAGCAGGTCGTGGAGCCTGCGCCCTTGCAGCAATGCGCCGAGGATGAAGCCGGTCATCAGCATGGTGCCGGGGTGGTAGAGATATTCGAACCGCCCGGAAAACCCGCCAGGCAGGCTCCAGGCAAGGCTGAATGCCCGCAACATCTCCGTCAAGGGGACGATCATGCGGCTTGCAAGGATCAGCCCGACGATGACGAGATAGGGCGCAGCCGCGTGCAGCAGCGCCTTCGCGCCGGGCCGCTCGCTTGCATTTCCGCCCCCGCTTTCGGCCCTCTTTGCGCCATCATCCGCTGCCGCCTCGTCAGCACGCTCCAGCCCGAGGCGCTTGAGCGCGAAGACGAAGATCACGGCCCCGATCGCCGCGCCGGCGAAAGTCGGCAATTCCGGCCCGACGGCAAAGGCGATCAGCGCGGCGGGGGCGAGGAAGCACAACGCGGCCAGCGCCGCGAGCGCGCTGTCGCGCATGACGAAGCGCCCGTCATCGGCGACGCGCATCAGCAGCACCACGAGCACGGCGCCGACGAGCAGATGCATCAGCCCGGTCCATTGCCCGATCGCCTGCGCGGAGATGCCGGTGAGATCGGCCTGCGCGACGATCGGCGTCCCCACCGCCCCGAAGGACACCCCCGCCGCATGGCCGATCAGCGCCAGCGTCACCGCCTTGAGCGGCGCGAATCCGAGGCTTACCAGCAAGGGCGCCGCAAGCGCCACCGGCGTGCCGAACCCCGCCGCGCCTTCCATGAAAAGAGCAAAGAACCAGGCGATCAGCAGGACCTGCACCCGGCGATCCGTCGAGACGGAAGCCAGCCCGGCGCGGATCACGTCGAAGGCGCCGGAGCGCTTCTGGATCTCGTAGACGCACAAGGCGGGAAAGATGATCCACAGGATCGTCGCCGCCGTGAATCCCGCCTCGGCAAAGGCGAAGACCCCCGCCCGCGCGGGGCCGATCTCGCCGAGCACCGCATCGCCGTAACCGAAACCGAGATAGGCGACGCCGAGCGCCACCGCGAGCCCGGCCAGGCCCGCCCGCGCCGCCGGCCAGCGCAGACCGAGCATCAGGGCGATGATCAGCGCCAGCGGCGCGGCGGCGAGCAGGGCAGGCATGAACGGGCGAGACTCCGGTGATCAGGCATCCGGTCTGTGCAACGCACAAAGCCTTACACCCGATCCACCGGCGTCGCCTCGGGATTCATCCGGATATGCCCCCGCGTCAGCGCTTCCACCAACGCAGGACATGCGCCGTGCGGATTTCGAGAACATCGGGATGGCGCGAAAGCCGTGCCCGCAGCCGCTCCGCATCCTCGGCATTCACGGCCTGCGCAATGACGACCATGTCGCGATCACCGGTGACCGACCAGCATTGCACCAGTTCGGGCCATGCCTTGATCTCCTGAAAGAGCAGGGAGCAGGTATTCTGCCGCAGGTTGAGGGTGAACATCACCTGCGGCGGCTCCGCGCTCGCCCGCGCTTCATCGTGCGTTTCGATGGTGAAGCGGCTGATCACGCCCCGCGCCACAAGCCGCGTTATCCGATTGTGAACGGTCTGGCGCGAAACACCGAGAAGCGCCGCAAGTTCCGACAGAGGCCTGCGCGAATCCTGCGCGAGAAAGGCCAGCAAGCGCCGATCCGTGTCGCTTAATGCCTCGTCGATCGCCATCACCATCCCCTGCATCGGAAGCTCTCGCTTTAGCGATCTGTCAAAAGCCGGTCAAATCGCAAGATTGTAATCAAACGCACCCGCAATCATCGTTTTCCCGATCGCGGCACTGGCCGCGCCGATGACCGACTCATCCCGGAAACTCCATGTCCGATCTGAAACAGACCCTCGGCATTTTTCGCGGCACCGGCATGATGCTCAACATCGTGCTGGGTGCCGGCTTGCTCACGCTTCCGGGGCTGGCTTATCGTGAACTCGGTGCAGAGGCGGTCTGGATCTGGCTCGCTTGCGGGGGTGCCGCGATTCCGCTTCTCGTCGTCTTTGCCATGATTGGCCGGCTCTATCCCGATGCAGGCGGAATTCCGGCCCTTGCAGGACGCATCTTCGGTCATCGCGCCTATGTGATGAGCACCTTCCTCTTCTTCGGGGCCGTCGCCCTCGGCTTGCCGGCGATCGCGATAACGGGCGGATATTACGCATCCGCGTTTATCGACCTCTCCCCCTACCTGCTGGCCGCCCTTCTTCTCGTTGCCGCCGCGCTCGTCAATCTGCTCTCGGCGGAACTGGCCGGACGCGTCGGCGGGGTCATCGCTTCGATGCTGATCGCGGTCCTCTTCGCGCTCGTCGTTTTCGGCTTCGTCGCCGTCGGGACCGGCAGCGAGGACCGCGCGATCGCCGGGCCGGCATTGCAGCACGACATGACGACCTATGCAGCCGTCTTCATGATGGTGTTCTTCGCCTTTACGGGCTGGGAGGTCGCCGCGCATCTCTCGGAGGAGTTCAAGCGCCCGGCCCGCGATTTTCCGCTCGCCATGGCTTTTTCCTTCGTGATCGCCATCGCATTCTATCTCGCACTCGCGATCATCATCGCAGGAAGCGACATCTCCGATCACTTCGAAGCCCCGTTCGCCGCGCTTTTCGCCGATCATTACGGGGAATATGCCGGGCTGCTCGTTGCCGCCGTCGCGGTCCTTCTGATCTTCGCCAATCTCTCCGCGGCAGTGTGGGCGGTGTCGCGCATGGTGCTGTCGACTGCGCGTTCCGGACTGTTGCCGGCGCGCCTCGCTGCGACGACGAACGGTACGCCTCTGCGCAGCGTCCTCGTGGTGGTGATCACGCTTCTCACGGCCATCGCGCTCGCAGCATACGATCTTCTGCCGCTCGGTGACCTGCTCGCCTATGCCGGTCAGAATTTCCTGATCCTGTACGGGATCGCCGCCCTCGTTCTGCTCTTCGCCGTCACGGATTGGCGTATACGCGGCGCGGCGCTCGTGGCGATCACCACGGTGCTCGCGGTGATGGCGCTGCGCGATCCGCTCGCGATGCTCTATCCCGCCGCCCTCGTCATCCTCGGCGCCCTCGTCCCGCGTCCCGCGCCCGCGTGACCGCGCCGCCCCGCAGGCGGTAATGCCCCTGCAGATGCGGGGCCGCGCGCGCGCTCACACCCGATCCACCGGCCTCGCCTCGGGATTCATCCGGATATGCCCCGGCGTCAGCGCGCCGCCGGAGACGATGAAGGCCATGGCGTCATTGGCGCTCCAGTCGAGCCAGACGAGACGCTGGAAGGGGACGATCTCGACATAGCCGGAGGTGGGGTTGGGGGTGGTCGGCACATAGACGGCGGCGACTTCCTCGCCGGTATCACTCGCCGTGAAGGTCGCGGTGACGAAGCCGATGGCGCGCATGTCGCGGGAGGGGAATTCGATCAATACGACCCGCTGGCGCACCTTGGGATCGTGCTGGAGCGAGTTCATCAGGGTGCGGGTGGCCTTGTACACGGTCTTGGCCAGCGGGACGTATTCCATGATCTTGTCGACGTAATAGAGCATCTTTCGCCCTACCACCGCATTGGCGAGGATGCCCAGCAGATACAGGGTGATCAGAACGAGGATCAGCGCCATGGTCGACTGGAACCACCAGGCCATCAAAAGGTCACTGAGAAACGCGTTATCCGTACGGATGCGCCGTGCGAAGGTATTCACCGTCGGCTTGCCGGCTCCGATCAAGAGATCGACGAGATAGCTCATCACGACGAAGGTGAACCAGAGCGGGATAATCGCGAGCAGCCCGGCGACGATGTTGCGGCGAAAGCGCATAATGGCGTCATGCCCTCCTGAGGCGATTCGGAATTCGTGGCAGTTTACGCGGATCGCCCGTAAAGGCGATGATCACTTTGGGGAAAGCAGACCATGGCGAGGTGGCGTTGACGGTATCGGCATTGATGGGGCTGCTCGGCGGGATCGGGCTCTTCCTCCTCGGCATGAGCGCGATGACGAACGGGCTGCGCCAGGGCGCGGGATCATCGCTGCGCGGCATCCTCACGCGCTCGACGGCGACACGCCTGCGCGGGCTTGCAGCGGGTTTCTCGATCACCGCCATCGCGCAATCCTCCACAGCCGTCACGATCGCCACGATCGGCTTCGTCAATGCGGGCCTCCTCAACCTGCCACAGGCGGTCTGGGTTGTGTTCGGCGCCAATCTCGGCACCACCTCGACCAGCTGGCTGATCTCGCTGGTGGGCGTGAACCTGCGCATCGACGCCCTCGCCCTGCCCGCCATCGGCATCGGCGCGATGCTGCGCCTCGTCGCCCGCGAGCGCCGGGCCGGGTCGCTCGGCGAAGCCCTGGCCGGATTCGGTCTCTTCTTTCTCGGCATCGTCATCCTGAAGGATACGTTCGGCACCATTGCCGAGACCATCGATATCTCCCGATTCATCATTCCGGGCTTTGCCGGCACGCTGATCTTCGTCGGCATCGGTTTCATCATCACCCAGCTCACCCAGAGTTCGAGCGCCTCCATCGCCATTGCAATAACGGCGGCAAGCGGGGGATTGTTCGGCCTGAAGCCCGCAGCCGCCCTCGTCATCGGCGCCAATCTCGGCACCACCTCGACGGCGCTCATCGCCTCGATCGGCGCGACGGCCCCGGCGCGGCGGGTGGCGCTGGCGCATGTGATCTTCAATCTGATCGTTGCCACAATCGCGATCATCGCCCTGCCCCTGCTCATCGCCTTGACCACCACGTTGAGCGACTGGACGGGCGCCGATCTCGACGGCGCACGCATCGGCGGCATCGACGTCGCGGCGGCCATCGCCATCTTCCATACGCTGGTGAAGGCGATCGGCGTTCTCGTGGTCTGGCCGATCGCCACGCCGCTCGTCGGCTGGCTGGAAACACGCTATCGCTCTGCGGATGAAGACCTCGCCCGCCCGCGCCACCTCGATCCGACCGCACGCGCCGTGCCCGATCTCGCCCTCGGCAGCATCGCGCTGGAAATCCGCCGGCTCGGAACCATTACCTCGGATGCCGCGCGCGTGATGCTGGCCGAGGCGGGTGATCTGCAAGACCGGGCGCGCGCGCAAGGACATTTCGAGGCCGCCGACCGGCTGATCGGCGCGATCCGCGATTTCATCGCGCGGCTGCGTCTCTCGGGCATGGCGCCACATCTCGCGGACGGGTTGAGCCATGCGCTGCGCGCGCTGCAGCATTATCAGATTCTGGCCGATCTCGCTGCGCAGGCGCGCCCGACGGACCTTTCCCGCCCGGGCCTGCCGCCAGAGATCCGGGCAGCCCTGGCCGCCTATCGCGACAATCTCGTCGCGACCCTCGCGGGCCCCGCCGCCGACGAACCGGAATGCGGCACCGGTTCGGCACAGGCCGATGCGGAGCGTGTCGAGAGCGCCTATCAGCAGATGAAGAGCGCGCTTCTGGTCTCGGCGGCGCAGGGCGCCATCGACCCGATCACCCTCGACCGCCTCGTCACCGCCATCGACCGCTTGCGCCGCTGCGGTGAACACGCCGCCAAGGCCCGACGCCGCCTCGCGCTGGTCGAGAAGAACCTCACGGATGGAGGAAGGCCGCCTGTCGCGCAGGCAACCCGCGATGCGGTGGCGGAATAGACGACGGACCGGCGCAATGTCTGATGCGCATTACGCTTCGGCCGGTGCGGCGATGCCGGATATGGCCTGGACGAGGGAATCCTCGGTGACCTCCGCAGCGGTGAATTCGCGGGTGATGCGCCCGTGATACATCGCCACGATCCGGTCGGAGACACGCAGGATCTCAGGCATTTCCGAGCTGATCACGATCACCGCATAGCCCTGGGCGGCAAGTTCGCGCAACAGGGTGTGGATCTCGGATTTCGACCCGACATCGATGCCGCGCGTCGGCTCGTCCACGATCAGCACGCGGGGCTGCATCGAGAGCCATTTGCCGATGACGATCTTCTGCTGGTTGCCGCCCGACAGAACGCCCACCGGCTGGCGCCAGCTCGGTGTCTTGATGGCGAGCCGGTCGCGATACTGGTCGAAGATCGCGATCTCGGCGCCGGAGGAGACGAAGGGGCCCGCCGTGAGATCCTGCACCTGCGGCAGGGTCATGTTGTCGCGACAGCTCATCTGCAGGACGAGCCCCTGCTCCTTGCGGTTTTCCGGAACCAGCGAGATGCCGAGGGCAATGGCCTGCTCGGGCGAGCCGATGGCAACCTCCTTGCCGTCGATCAGAATCGCCCCCGAGGCGCAGTTGCGCAGGCCGAACAAGGCCTCGGCGATCGCCGTGCGCCCGGCACCGACGAGCCCGTAGAAGCCGACGACTTCCCCGGCACGCACCGAGAACGAGACGTCCTCGAAATACGGTTCGCAGGTCAGATTGCGCACGGCGAGCACCGTCTCGCCCGCCTTCACCGGCGTCGATTCGCGAGACAGATCGAGGCTGCGCCCGATCATCAGCCGCGTGACCTCATCCTCATTCGTCAACGCCGTCTCGAGCGTGCCGCGATACTGGCCGTCACGCAGCACGGTGATGCGGTCCGACAGGGTGAAGATCTCGTCCATCCGGTGCGAGATATAGACGATCCCCACGCCCTGCGCCTTGAGATCATGGATGATGTCGAACAGAACCACCTTCTCGGCATCGGTGAGCGAGGCGGTCGGCTCGTCGAAGACCACGACCCGCGCATCGACGGTGAGGGCGCGGGCAATCTCGACCATCTGCTGGTTGGCGATGGAGAGCTGCGCCACGGTCGCATCGCTGCGGAACTTGCAGCGCAACCGCTCCAGAATCGCGTCGGAGCGCGCGTAGAGCCTCCGCCAGTCGACCCGACCGAAGGATTGGCGCGGCAATTCGCCGAGATAGATGTTCTCCGCCGCCGACATTTCCGGCACGAGGCTGAGTTCCTGGTGGATCAGCACCACACCCTCTTGCTTGGCCTCGAGCGGCGTCGTCATCCGCACCTCTCGTCCGCCGATGACGATCCGGCCTTCATCGGGCTGGTACATGCCCGCGAGCACCTTCATCAGTGTCGATTTGCCCGCTCCGTTCTCGCCCAGCAGCGCGTGGACCTCGCCGGGCATGACCTCGAAATCGACCCCGTCGAGGGCGCGCACACCCGGAAAGGTCTTGACGATTCCCGCGAGCCGCAGGGCGGGCACGGCGGGTTCACGTTGCAACGCATCCGTCATAGGCGCAGCCCTCCATCGGCGGTGCGGTTGAAGCGTTTGTCGAGGAACAGGACGGCGATCAGGATGCTGCCCAGGATGACGTAGACATAGAAAGCCGGGACCTGCATCAGGTTCATGCCGTTGCGCAGGATGCCGATGGCGAGCACGCCGCCGAGCGTCCCGATGATATCCCCCTTGCCGCCGGTGAGTTTGGTGCCGCCGAGCACGACTGCGGTGATCACCCAGAGCTCGTAATCACGGCCCAGATTGGGCGTCGCCGCGCCCATCTGCGTCGAGAGCATCACACCCGACAGGGCGGCGAAGAAGCCGATGATCATGAAATTGAGCATCATGTGCGGGCCGACCCGGATCCCGGCATTGACCGCCGCCTCGCGATTGCCACCCACCGCATAGGTGTTGCGGCCATGGACGGTGCGCGCGAGCAGAAGATGCACGGCCAGCGTACAGAGCACGAAGATCAAGGCCAGTACCGGCAGCGGTCCGATCGACAGGGCGGAGAAATCCGAATAGGCGAAATTCATCGCATAGAAGGATTGTTCACCGGTATAGACGAAGACCAGCCCGCGAATGCCCAGCATCGCGCCGAGCGTCACGATGAAGGCATCGACACCGGTCTTCCAGACGATGAAGCCGTTGAGTGCCCCCAATGTGATGCCTGCCAGAAGGGCGAGGCACACGGCGGGCAGGATCTGCCAGTTGCCCCAGCTCGCGAAGACGGCCCAGCTCTGCACATCCACTGCGAAAGCGGCGGCGAGGGCGAGGGTGGCGCCGACGGAGAGATCGATATTGCCGTTGATCATCACCAGCGTCATGCCCAGCGCGATCAGCCCGATGGTCGAGGTCTGGACGAGGATGTTCTGGACGTTGCGGTAATCGAAGAAGTGATCCGATGCGAGGCTGAAGAAGACCAGCACGATCAGCACAAAACCCCAGATCGGGTTGTGCACAAACCAGCGCAGGACCGGGTTGTCAAGCAACGGCCTGACGCGTTTGGACACGCCGACGGGGAGCGTCTCGGCCAATCCCTGCGGAAGCGGTGGCGCGGCGGGGCCATCGTCCTGCATCGGTCGGTTCTGCTTGACTGTGTCTGGCGGTGTCATCGACGGATCTCCCGGGCGAATTCGGTTTTCTTGCGCAAGGATTTGCGAGATCGACCACCACTACGCGATCGGTGAGAGCAGGCGACCGCGCTTGGCCGCCACATCGAGCCAGACGGCGATGATGATCACGGCCCAGGTGACGAGCCATTGCGTGTAATAGGGCTGCCCCATCAGGATCAGGCCGTTCTGGATGAAGGCCAGCATCAGGACGCCCAGCACCGTGCGCAGCACGCTGCCGGCTCCACCCAGAAGCGAGGTTCCGCCGAGGATCACGGCGGCAAGCACCTGCAATTCATAGCCCTGGCCGACATTGTTCTGCGAGCCCATCACCCGGCTGCCCAGCATGATCGCCGCGACGCCCACGCACAGGGCCGAGATCAGATAGGTGGCGAAGACAACGCGCGAACGGGGAATGCCGGAAAAGGTCGAGGCGGTGGGATTGCCGCCCACGGCATAGACGCGCCGCCCGAACGGCGTCGTCGTCATGATCATGTGGAAGAACAGCGCCATCACACCGAATATCACGATCGGCGTGGCGATCCCGAACACCGCGCCGCGTCCGAACACCGCAAACCATGTGCCCTGCTGATCGGCGATATCGACATTCTGCCCGCCGCTATAGATCAGGACGAGGCCCTGGATCACCGAGAGCATGCCAAGCGTGACGATCAGGGAATTGAGCCGCAATATGCCCACGAGGAACCCGTTGACGGCGCCGAGGCACAGGGTGGCCAGCAGCATCGCGGGAATGGCCAGTTC
The DNA here is from genome assembly GCF_900094735.1 of Saliniramus fredricksonii. NCBI lineage: Bacteria > Pseudomonadati > Pseudomonadota > Alphaproteobacteria > Hyphomicrobiales > Salinarimonadaceae > Saliniramus > Saliniramus fredricksonii. Next base: position 1,372,365 of record NZ_FMBM01000001.1, on the reverse strand, counting down.
CGGCCCGATCTTGTCGTGCAGATCCACGACCAGCACCGTGGCGAAGGAGAGCATGGAGCCGACGGAGAGATCAAGATTGCCGCCGATCACCACGATGGTGACGCCCAGTGCCATCACGCCGATAATGGCCGATTGCCGGAAGACCGACATGAGATTGTCGGCGGTCATGAACCGGTCCGACATGAAGGTGAAGGCGATCATGAATATGATGAAGGCAATGAGGATACCCTGCCGCGCGACGGCAGGCCCTCCCGCCTTGAGGCGGTCCAGCAGCATCTGTTCCCTCCCGGGATGTTCGGGCGTTTTTTACCCTTGTTACGCACCGGGGCGATGATAACACGCCCCGGTGCGAAATCCTGCATTCCTGCATCGCGAAGACCGGAAGCCTGCAGCTTTTAGATGTCGCGCGCCGAACCGCCGCGTCAGAAGACGGGACGGTCGAACTCGTCCATGTTCTCCTGCGTGATCTTGGGCGTGTCGAAATAGTTGAGCTTGGGCACATCCTCGCCGGCGAGCACGTCGAGTGCCGTCTGGAGGGCGGCTTCCGCGTCATCGACCGGGGACTGATAGACCGAGCCCCAGTATTCGCCCTGCGCCATGGCATCGTAACCGACTGCGAAATTGGTGGCGCCGATGAACACCATGCCCTCGGCCCGGTCTGCGGCGAGCGCGGCATTGAGCGCACCCACGCCCATGTTGTCGTCGCCGGAATAGACACCGTCGATATCGTCGAAGCGGGTCAGGAAGGTTTCCATGGTGCGCTGGGCGCGTTCGCGGTTCCAGTCACCGGGCTGGATGTCGAGCTGGACGACATCGGGGCACATCTCGGCGAGGCGGTCATCAAATCCCTGCTGGCGTTCGATCGCAGTGGTGTAGCCGGGCATGCCGGTGATCTGCACGATCTCACCCTCCCCATCCAGGGCATCACACATCATCTCGGCGGAGTAGATGCCCTGCTGGATGTTGTTGGGGCCGGAAAAGGCGGCGATGAATTCCATGCCCGCCTCCGCGATGTTCGAATTGGTCACGACGACCGGAATACCCTCGCGATGGGCGTTGCGCACAGCCGGGACCAGAGCCTGACCGTCCGTCGGCCAGACGATGATGGCATCGACCTGCTGCTGGATCAGGTCCTGCATCTGACTGATCTGGCGCGCCACGTCGCCGCCGGCGTCGAGAACGATGACCTCGACATCGGGATTGGCGTCCGCAGCAGCGATGAAGGCCTGCTCATAGGTCGTCTGATAGCTGTCGATACCGACATTGTTCTGGGTGATACCGATCCGCACCGTGTCGGCAGAGGCAGCGGTCGCAAGCGCGAGCGTGCCGCAACCGGCAAGCAAAAGGCGCATCGTATTGGTCATGGTGTTCCTCCCGAAAAGGTTCTGTGGCGCCCCTCGCTCAGCGCCTTGTTGGTCGGCACTCTGGCATCAATGGGGCAGATTTGCAGCATCGCCATGCTGTCGCGCTCCGCCAGGAAGCAACATAGCGGAGTTATTCAAAATGAATATTCTTCAGATCATTTTGAACATTTTTGACCTATTATCCGATGGTCGTTCTGGACAATTTGAGAGGCACAGCAATGCAGACGCGCCGCGACAATGCCACGCCGACCGCATTTCACCGAAAGACGACAGACGTGAAGATGGAAAATATCCGTAATGAAAGTTTTGTCAGGGCGCCCGCTCCCATCGAGGGAATCGCGGCCACCGGGCAGGCTTCGTTGCCGGATGTTCTCGGCTTCGTCGAAGCGCTGACGGCGGAGATCGATACCACGCTGGAGATCGGCGAGCCCAACCCGCATCTGAACATGGTCACCGCGCTCCTCAAAGCGCATTTCAGCGGCAAGACCGTGACCGCCACCACGCTGATCGCGGCTTCCGGTGTGCCCTATGCGACGGCGCGACGCAAGCTTGCCCAGCTGCTCGATGCCGGGCTGATCGAGCAGCGTGCGCGCACCCGATCCGGACGCTCCTTCTCGCTGCATCCGACCCTTCGCCTGATGACGAACTGGCGCCAGTTCTGCGACCGGTTGCTGCGGCTCTGCGCCGAGATCCCGGGCGCCACCGCGCCGGGGAGCGAGGAATATTATTTCGGCGCATCCTATGTGCCGGCAAGCCACACCATCGCACCGCCGCAGGTTCTGCCCGAACCGCTGACGCTGGGCGGCGGCTTGCGCATTCTGGTGCACAGTGATCCGACCTTCATGGTAATGGACAATCTCAAGCGCCAGTTCGAGCAGATCATCGGCACCAATATCAGCCAGCGCGCCTTCTCGATCGATCGCCTGCGCGCCGAAGCGCTGCGCAATGCCGAACGGCGCACCAGCAAATACGACATCATCGCCGTCGATCTGCCCTGGATCGGCGAATTCGCCGAAGCCGGCGTGCTCGCCCCCCTCGATACCTGCCTCGCAACCGATCGGCTCGACCCGCCGGATTTTCACACGGCGGGCTGGATGGCGGCGCATTGGGGCGGAAGGCCTTACGGCGTACCGAGCCAGACCACGCCCGAACTGCTGTTTTACCGCACGGATCTGTTCGCGGAAGCCGGGCTCCCCCCGCCGCATACGACGGATGCGGTTATCGCGGCGGCGCGCCACTTCCACGCGCCGCATCTGGGGCGCTACGGCATTGCCTGGAATGCGGCGCGCGGCACGGCGCTCGGCCATCAGTTCCTGATGACCTGCGCCGATTTCGGCCAGCCCGTGATCAATCTCGATCCGATCGCCGGCGGCTTTGCCGCCGATGTCGCGGCGCGCAGCGATATCGTCCCCACGATCGACACGGCACTCGGGCTCGAAGCCTGCGCATATCTGCGCGCCCTGCTCGAATATTCACCGCCCGACATCCTGTCGATGTCCTGGTACGAGCGCATCAGGCCCTATGCCGCCGGGACGATTCCCATGGCCTACGGCTATACGCTGCTCGCCCCCTATTTCGAGCGTGACCCCGCCTCCCCGGCTTTCGGCAAGACCGGCTACCTGCCGCATCCCGCTGGGCCGAAAGGGCGCCCGGTCGCGCCGGTCGGCGGCTATGCGATGGGCATCCCCGCCAATATCGCCCCCGAGCGCCGCGCGGCTGCGGTCGAAGCGCTGATCGCCTTCACCTCCCCCGAGGCGCAGAAACTCTACGTGCTCAACGGCAGCCGCACCGCGCCGCGTTATTCGGTGGGCGCCGATCCGGAAGTGCGCGGCATGTCGCCGATCTTCGAGGCGGTCGATGCCATGTCGCTGCGCGACGAACTGCAATACTGGCCGCGCCCCCCGATTCCGGAAATCGCCGCGATCATCGAGATCTGCGGCCAGGAAATCCACGACATGCTGCGCGGCATCATCACGCCGCGCATCGCCCTGCAACGCGCCCAGTCACGGGCGGAAGACGCCTTGAAACAATCAAGAATGCTGAGGAGGACGCCATGGATACCGCCCGCCTGAAAGGCAAGAACATCCTGATCACCGGAGCCGCGCAGGGTATGGGCGCACAGAATGCGCGTCATTTCGCTGCGCAGGGCGCCAATCTCTGTCTCGGCGACGTCAATGCCGAGGGCGTCGCGGCGGTCGCCGAGGAGATCAACGCGTCCGGTAACGGCAAGGCGGTCGCGGTCAAGCTCGACGTCACCTCCCGCGCCGAAAACGCGGCGGCGGTGAAAGCCTGCGTCGACGCTTTCGGCTCGATCAACGTGGCCCTGCTCAATGCCGGCGTGAACAAGCCGCGCATGTTCATGGATATCGACGAGGACAACTGGGACACGATCATGGACATCAACGCCAAGGGCGTTCTTCTGGGCATGCAGGAAGCTGCGCGCCAGATGATCGCGCAGGGCCCGATGCCCGATCAGCCCTACAAGATCATCCCCGTGGGCTCGATCGTCTCGCGCACCGCCTTTCTCGACGTGATTCCCTATTCCTGCTCGAAATACGCGGTTCTCGCCATGATCATCGGCGGCGCCAAGGCCTTGTGGGAGCACAAGATCACCGTCAACGGCTACGGGCCGGGCGTGGTGCGCACCGAATTGTGGGAGCAGCTCGACAAGGATCTGGTCAAGATCGGCATGTTCGAGAAGGAAGGCCAGTCCATGGATCATCTGGCCAGCACCATGATCACCATGAAGCGCTACAGCTACCCGGAAGACGTGCAGGGCACCGCCGCCTTCCTGTGTTCCAGCGACAGTGACTACATGACCGGCCAGCTCATCATGATCGATGGCGGCATGATCATGCAGTAGGCCGCCGGGCCCGTACCGGCCCGCGCCGCACATTTTTTCTGAAAATCCGATCACCCGATACCGGCGCCCGACCGCCGACGCTGAGGATCTGTCTCATGTCACGCGCTCTTCTGCCCAATCTCCTGACCCCGCAGGATCTCGAACCGCACTGGAAATGGGAAGGACGCCTTCCCGCCTGGGGGCATACCTCGGTCGATTTCGAACGCCGCATCGACCATGACCGCCTGCGCCGCTACCGGCTGGCACGCACCCGACAGGCGCTGCAGGCCTCGCAGGCCGGAACGCTCCTGCTCTTCGACGTCAACAATATCCGCTATGTCAGCGCCACCAAGATCGGCGAATGGGAACGCGACAAGATGTGCCGTTTCTGTCTGCTGACCGGCGATGACGCCCCCTATGTCTGGGATTTCGGCTCTGCCGCCATGCATCACAAGAAGTATTCGGACTGGCTGGTGCCCGAGCATTGCCGCGCCGGCGTGGTCGGCATGCGCGGCACGATCCCGCCGGAATTCGGCCTGATGCGCAAATATGCCCGCGAGATTGCCGGGCTGATCCGCGATGCCGGCATGGCCGACATGCCGGTGGGCGTCGATTATGCCGAGACCGCCATGTTCCATGCCCTTCAGGAAGAAGGCCTCAAGGTCGTCGACGGACAGCAAGTCATGCTCGCGGCCCGCGAGATCAAGAACTGGGACGAGATCCAGCTCCTGACCCAGGCGGCCAGCATGGTCGACGGCGTCTATCACATGATCTACGAGGAGCTGAAACCGGGCATCCGCGAGAACGACATCGTCGCCCTGTCGAACAAGATGCTCTACGAGATGGGCAGTGACGACGTCGAGGCGATCAACGCCATATCCGGCGAGCGCTGCAATCCGCATCCGCACAATTTCACTGACCGCTATTTCCGTCCCGGCGACCAGGCCTTCTTCGATATCCTGCAGAGCTATCAGGGCTATCGCACCTGCTACTACCGCACCTTCAATATCGGGCGCGCAACGCCGGCCCAGAACGACGCCTATGTCAAGGCGCGTGAATGGATCGATGCCTCGATCGCCATGATCAGGCCCGGCGTCAGCACCGACAAGGTCGCCGCCGTCTGGCCGAAGGCAGAGGATTTCGGCTTCCCCAACGAGGATGCCGCCTTCGGCCTGCAATTCGGCCACGGGCTCGGCCTCGCCCTGCACGAACGCCCGATCATTTCCCGCGCGGTCAGCATGGATCATCCGATGGAGATCCAGACCGGCATGGTCTTCGCGCTCGAGACCTATTGCCCGGCCACCGACGGTTATTCAGCCGCGCGGATCGAGGAAGAGGTCGTGGTCACGGATACCGGCTGCGAGGTGATCAGCCTGTTCCCGGCTGAAGATCTGCCCATCGCCAATCGCTACTGAAGCCACGCCCCACAGGATGATCGCCATGGCTGAAGCCGAACCGAAAACCAATACCGAGGATTATCTGCGGATGTATCGCCAGATGATGCGCATCCGCACCTTCGAGGACAATGCCAACCAGCTCTATCTCTCGGCCAAGATGCCGGGCCTCACCCACATGTATTCCGGCGAGGAAGCGGTTGCCGTCGGTATCTGCGAGGCGCTCACCGACGACGACCGCATCACCTCGACCCATCGCGGGCACGGCCATTGCGTGGCCAAGGGCGCGGCCTTCAAGGAGATGTTCTGCGAGCTTCTCGGCAAGGAAGAGGGCTATTGCCGGGGCAAGGGCGGCTCGATGCATATCGCCGACCAGAGCCACGGCAATCTCGGCGCCAATGCCATCGTCGGCGGCTCGATGGGCATCGCCACGGGCTCGGCGCTGCGTGCGAAGCTGCAGGGTTCCGACGACGTGACCGTGTGCTTCTTCGGCGACGGTGCGACCGCCCAGGGGTTGATGTACGAGGTCATGAACATGGCCGCCCTGTGGAAGCTGCCGGTGATCTATGCCTGCGAGAATAACGGCTATTCCGAATATACCCGCACCGAAGAGATCGCCGCCGGCGCCATTCTCGCGCGCGCCGAGGCCTTCGGCATCGAGGCGCATCAGGTCGACGGCCAGGACGTGCTCGCCGTCAACGCCCTGACCCGGCGCCTGGTCGAGCGCGCCCGCAAGGGCGAGGGGCCGTTCTTCATGGAGCTGATGACCTACCGCTATCACGGCCACCATGTCGGCGACATCAACCGTGAATACTACCGCTCGAAGGAGGAAGAGAAGGACTGGAAGGAAAACCGCGATCCCATCATCCGCTTCCGCGCCTGGCTCGTCGCTGAGGGCATCGCCAGCGAGGCGGAGATCGAGGCGATGAATGCCGCGATCACCGAGGATGCCGCGCAGGCCGTGGCCTATGCCGAGGCCGCGCCCTACCCGGATGCATCCGAAGTCGACATGCATGTCTATGCGGATTGAGGAGGAAATGATGCGCGAGATTACCCTGTCCCAGGCCGTCAACGAGGCGATCGCCGAGGAAATGCGCCGCGATCCTACCGTCTTCCTGATGGGCGAGGACGTGGCCGAGGCGGGCACGCCCTTCAAGGTGCTTTCCGGCCTGGTCGAGGAATTCGGCACCCAGCGCGTGATCGACACCCCGATTTCCGAGCCCGGTTTCGTCGGCATGGCCGTCGGCGCGGCGATGACCGGTGCGCGGCCGATCGTCGATCTGATGTTCGGCGATTTCCTCTATCTGGTCATGGATCAGCTGTGCAACCAGGCCGCCAAGCAGCATTACATGTCCGGCGGCAAGCTGACCGTGCCGATGGTGCTGCGCACCAATCTGGGCGCCACCCGCCGCTCGGCGGCGCAGCACAGCCAGTCGCTCCAGGCGCTGGTAGCCCATGTTCCGGGCCTCAAGATCGCCATGCCCTCATCCGCCTATGAGGCCAAGGGCCTGATGAAGACCGCGATCCGCGACAACAACCCGGTCGTGATCTTCGAAGACAAGCTGATGTACCAGGACAAGGCGCCGGTGCCGGAGGAGGAATACCTGATCCCCTTCGGCGAGGCCCATATCAAGCGCGCGGGGCGCGACATCACCCTGATCGCCACATCCTCGATGGTGCAGGTCGCGGAGAAAGCCGCCGAACAGCTCGCTGGCGAGGGAATCGAGGCGGAAGTCATCGATCCACGCACCCTCGTGCCGCTGGACGAGGCGAGCCTGCTCGCGAGCGTGCGCAGGACCAGCCGCGCCATCGTGATCGACGAGGGCCATCAGAGCTACGGCGTCACCGCCGAGATTGCCGCGCGGCTGAACGAAAAGGCGTTCTATCATCTGGATGCGCCGGTCCTGCGCATGGGCGCGATGGATGTACCCGTCCCGTTCAGCCCGGCCCTGGAGGATCTGACCGTACCGACCCCGGAGCGGGTGGTGGCGCAGGCGCGCAGACTCTGCGCGGGGGAGCTGATCCATGCCGCATGAGGTGACGATGCCGCAACTCGGCATGACACAGGATTCCGGGCGGCTGACGCAATGGCTGAAGCAGCCCGGCGACAAGGTCGCGCGCGGCGATCTCCTGTTCGAGGTCGAGACCGACAAGGCGACGATGGAGATCGAGGCCCAGGCCGACGGTTTCCTCACGCATGTCAAGGCCGATGAGGGGGCCGATATCCCCGTCGGAAAGGTGATCGCGAGGATCTCCGACACAGCTTCCGAGACGGCGGATGCGCCCGACGAACCGGCGGCGGCGCCCACGCCCGAGGCGGAATCCGCCCCCGGCACCGATGTTGCCCTGCCGGAGGGACACGCGATCACCATGCCGCAGCTCGGCATGACGCAGGATAGCGGGGTTCTGGTCACCTGGCTGAAGGCGCCCGGCGATGCGGTCGGTGCCGAGGATATCCTGTTCGAGGTGGAAACCGACAAGAGCACGATGGAAGTCGCGGCCGGCCATGACGGCTATCTCGCCGCGACGCTGGCCGAACCGGGCGAGGCCATCGCCGTGGGCGGTATGCTCGCCATCATGTCACCAGGCCCGCCATCCGCTCCGGTCGCGCGATCGGCGGCGCAGATGGCGGCGCAGATGGCGGCGAAACCGGCCCCGGCTGACGCGAAAGCCGCGCCGGCCCGGGTCGAACCGGTCGCCGACGAGGCACCGCCGGCTGCCACGCCGCAGGCTGTGCCGGGATCGGAAGGTCGGATTCTCGCCTCACCCAAGCTGCGGCGGATTGCCCTTGTTGAAGGGCTCGATCTCTCCCGGCTGGTGCGCGCGGGCCATCCCCAGCCCTTCCATATGCGCGATCTCGAGATCCTGCGCAGCCTGCCCGACGAAACACAGCCGTCTGGCGTGCAACAAACCTCCCCGCATGTCACGGCAGCCGCCACAGCGATGCGGCTTACCGCGAAATCCGAGCAGGACGGCTTCGCCGCCTTCGCCCGCTGGGCCGGCGAAACGCATGGACTCGCCGATGCCGATGCGCTGCTTGCCGGCCTCGCCGGGGCAAGCCTCCCAGGCGGTCCCGGAATCGTCGCGGTGGAGCGTTTCGGCGCGAGACGGGCATTCCTTGTTCCGCAGGATCGGCGCCTTTCCGCCGCCACACCAAGCGACGCGGCACCGACGCTGATCCTGCGCGATCTGCGCACGAGCGCAGTGGAATCCGTGGCGATCGGCGCCGAGGCGCTGCCCGTCATCACGATCACCCGGCAGGGCGCGGGCCTTTCGATCACGCTCGAATGCGGCCCCGGCCAGATGGACGGCCCCGCCGCGATCGCCCTTCTCGATGCTTTCGCAGGACGGCTGCGCGAACCGCTGCGTCACCTGCTCTGAACCTTTCGAGGCCATCATGGATTACACCGATCTCTATATCGACGGCGGCTGGCGGGCGACGAAAGAGCGCTTCGACGTCATCAACCCAGCAACCGAAGACGTGCTCGCCTCCGTCGCCTCCGCCGACATTGCCGACGCCGATGCCGCTCTCGATGCAGCCGAGGCCGCCATGGCCGAATGGGCTGCGCGCACGCCGCGGGCGCGTTCGGAAGTGCTGCGCCGTGCTTTCGAGCTGATGAGCGCGCGGCTTGAGGATTTCGCCCGGCTGATCACGCTGGAAAACGGCAAGGCGCGCGCGGATGCCATGGGCGAGGCCGCCTATGCCGCCGAATTCTTTCGCTGGTTCGCCGAGGAGGCGGTGCGCGCCGACGGGCTGATCACCCGGGCGCCGAGCTCGGGCGCGCGCATCATCGTGCAGCACAAGCCCGCCGGTCTCGCCGTACTGATCACGCCCTGGAACTATCCCGCAGCGATGGGCACGCGCAAGATCGCCCCGGCGCTTGCGGCGGGTTGCGGCATGATCGTCAAGCCCGCCTCGGAAACGCCGCTGACCATGCTGGCGCTGATGCCGCTTCTGGAAGAGGCGGGTGTGCCGAGGGGGCTCGTCAACGTGCTGCCCTCGAAGCGCACCGGCGCGCTCGTCGATCACATGCTGGCCGATCCGCGCGTGCGCGTGGTCAGCTTCACCGGCTCGACGGCGGTCGGGCGAAAGCTGCTGACATCCGCCGCCGGTCAGGTGCTCAAACCCGCCATGGAGCTCGGCGGCAACGCGCCCTGCATCGTCTTCGACGATGCCGATCTCGATCAGGCCGTCGAGGGCACCATGCTGGCCAAGATGCGCAATCTTGGCGAAGCCTGCACGGCGGCCAACCGCATCTATGTGCATGAATCGGTCGCGCCGGAATTCATCCGCCGGCTGAGCGCGCGCATGGCTGCCCTCAATGTCGGTGACGGCACCGATCCGGAGGTCGATGTCGGCCCGCTCGTCAATGCCGATACCCGCGACAAGGTCGCCGCCTTCGTCGCCGATGCGCGTGCCAAGGGTGCGCGGCTGGAATGCGGCGGAGAGGTCCCGGCGGGCAAGGGCTTCTATTACCCGCCGACGGTGCTCTCGCAGGTGCCGGAGACGGCCGATTGCGTGCATGACGAGATCTTCGGCCCCGTCGCCGCGATCCAGAGCTTCAGCGACCAGGACGACGTGATCCGCCGCGCCAACGCGACCGAATACGGCCTCGTCGCCTATGTCTTCTCGGGGGATTTCAAACGCGCCATGCAGGTCTGCGAGCGGCTCGAATACGGCATGGTCGGGCTCAATCGCGGGCTCGTCAGCGATCCCGCCGCGCCGTTCGGCGGGGTAAAGCAATCGGGGCTGGGCCGTGAAGGCGGGCATGAGGGCATGCACGAATTCATGGAAACCCAATACATTTCCGCCAGTTGGTGAGGAGATCGGGATGTCTGAAATCATTGCCGCACCCTCCGTCCGGCGCCTTGCCCGCGAACGCGGCGTCGATCTCGAGGAGCGCGCCCGGGCGCTGGGCCGCACCACCATGGCGCGCGAGGATATCGAGGTTGATGGTGCGGGAGCCGGCACGCCGGGCGGGGCGCCGGCTCTTGCACCCGGGACGTCCCACTGGGACATCGATCACGCGGCATACGGTCCTGTCACGCAAGAGCCGATGAGCCGCTTCGCCCGGCTCGCCGCCGCCAATCTCGGCGCCGCCAATGCGCAGATCCCGCAGGTCACGCATCACGACCGGGCCGATATGCGCGCCGTCGAGGCCTTTCGCGCGAGCCTCAGGGACGAGGCGCAGGCGCGCGGCATCCGGCTGACGGCGCTGGCTTTCCATGTCGCGGCGCTCGCGCGCTGCCTGCGCGCCTTTCCGCGCTTCAACGCCTCGCTCAGCGCGGATGGCGAGCGGCTGATCCTCAAGGATTACATCCATATCGGCATCGCGGTCGATACGCCGCACGGGCTGATGGTGCCGGTGATCCGGGATGCGGATCGCAAGGGATTGTGGCAGATCGCAGGAGAGATCGCCGATCTGGCGGCGCGGGCCAAGGCGCGCAAGCTCGGCCCCGATGCGATGGGCGGCGCCTCGATGACCATCACCTCGCTTGGCGGAATCGGCGGAATCGGCTTCACACCGATCGTCAACCCGCCGGAACTCGCGATCCTCGGCATCACCCGCACCGAGACGATCACCGTCTGGGAAGGCGACACGCCGCGCCCGGTCCCCATGGTGCCGCTCGATCTCAGCTACGATCACCGCGTGATCAACGGTGCGGACGCGGCGCGCTTCACGGCGCATCTGATCGAACTTCTGAGCGATCCGCGCGCGATGCTGATATAGCAGCGCATGCGCGATTCCGTCAGCGGCATGGGCAGACGGCGAGGGCCGTGAAACGTCGCCCTAATCCCCGCAGCCGAAAGCTATCATACGCTCCCGGATAAATCCGTTGAGCCCGGAGCGAATCTCCGAAACGTGGTGAATCGCCCATATGGATACGGCGATCACCGCGCTTGATCCCGTCATCGCGCACGAACCAATATGCGATTGGTCACGCCGGCATCAAGACCGGTGGCGCCGCAAATCCGATGAGGGGATCATCGCCCATGGCCGAGGCCGACGCCGAAACGGCGCACGCATCCAATGGCGGCGACAATTCAAGCCGCGCGCTCGCGGCTCTGCGCGCGCGTTTGCAGCGTATCGACCGGAATGGCGGAAAAGCCTTGCGGCTTCCGCCTGAGCGGGACCTCGCGGTGGAGCTCGGGATCGGGCGGCGGGCCGTGCGCCGCGCGCTGGAAGTGCTTGAAACCGAAGGGCTGATCTGGCGCCAGCAGGGCAAGGGGACCTTCACCGGTCCCCGTCCGAGCGAGAATCCGGGGACCGTGAGCGCGCTCGTCGATCGAACCAATCCGCAAGAGGTCCTCGAAGCGCGCATGCAGCTCGAACCTGCCCTCGCCGGTCTCGCTGCCATGCGCGCCGTCCAGCAGGACGTGCGCAACATGCGTGATCTGTGCGAACGCATCGCCCGTGCGCGCGACGATGATGCCCGCGAGTTATGGGACGAGGCGCTGCACCGCACCATCGGGCGCGCCGCCGGCAACGCGCTGCTCTTCGGTCTCTACGAGATCATCGAGGAAGTACGCCGCGACGAGGTCTGGCGCGGGCTGCGCGAACGGGCGCGCTCCCGGGCGATGGTGGCCACCTATGTCGAGCAGCATGCGGCCATTGTCGATGCCATCGCCCGCCGCGATCCCGGCGCTGCCGAACAGGCGATGCGCAGCCATATCGCCACGCTCCGCCGCAGCATTCTCACCCAGGACGATCAGGAGGCCGGCCTTGTCGGATAACGCGCCCCTTCTCGCAGTCGAGGATCTTTCGATCATGATCGGCCGACAGGCTCAAAACCTCGTCGACGGCGTGAGCTTCTCGGTGATGCCCGGCGAGACGCTTTGCATCGTCGGCGAATCCGGTTGCGGCAAATCGGTCACGGCACTGGCGCTGATGGGTCTGTTGCAGACGCCGCCGGTCTCCGTCACCGGCGGGCGGGTGCGCTTTGACGGGCGCGACCTGCTCGGGCTCTCCGCCGAGGCCTGGTCGGCGCTGCGCGGCGACCGCATGGCCATGATCTTCCAGGAGCCGATGACGGCGCTCAACCCCGCCTTCACCATCGGCAACCAGATCATCGAATCGGTGATGCGCCATCGCGACATCGGCATCGATGCGGCGCGCGCGCGTGCCCTCGACATGCTGGAGCGGGTCGGCATCCCCGCCGCCCGCACCCGCCTTGACGCCTACCCGCATCAGCTTTCCGGCGGCATGCGCCAGCGCGCCATGATCGCCATGGCGCTCGCCAATGATCCAAGCCTGCTGATCGCCGACGAGCCGACCACCGCGCTCGACGTCACCATCCAGGCGCAGGTGCTGCAGCTGATCCGCGATCTCCAGCAAGAGAGCGGCACAGCCCTGATCCTGATCACCCATGATCTCGGCGTGGTCGCGGAAGTCGCCGACAAGGTCGCGGTGATGTATGCCGGGCGGATCGTCGAGGCTGCTCCGGTCGAGGCGCTGTTCAACGATCCCCAGCACCCCTACACGCTCGGCCTGATCGGCTCGCTGCCCGGCCTCGAAGCCGGGGCGCGCGGCGCCCGTCTCGCGACCATTCCCGGGCTCGTGCCGGCGCCGGAGAACATGCCGGCGGGATGCCGCTTCGCCGATCGCTGCCCCTTCGCCGATGCGGCCTGCGCCGAAGCGCCGCCTTTGCGCGAGATCGCGCCCGGCCATGCAGTCGCCTGTCATTATGCTCCGCTCGAGGAGCATTGCGCACCGGAGGAAGCGGCATGAGCGCAGCGGAGATCATCAGCGAAAACACTGCGACGCAGCCGGAGGCGGCGCCGGATACGCCACTGATCGAGGCGCGCGGGCTGCGCAAGCATTTCGTCACGAAGCGCCCGCTCTTCGGCAAGCCGACCATCGTGCGCGCGGTCGATGGCGTCGATCTCAGCGTGCGCCGGGGCGAGACCTTCTCGATCGTCGGCGAATCCGGCTGCGGCAAGTCCACCCTCGCGCGGCTGCTGATCCGCCTGCTCGATCCGAGCGCGGGCTCGGTGATCTATGAGGGCAAAGACATCGCCGCCTTGCCCGAGACCGAGATGCGCCGCCTGCGCCGCGACCTGCAATTCGTCTTCCAGGATCCGTTCTCCTCGCTCAATCCGCGCATGACCATCGGCGGGCTGGTCGAGGAACCCATGCGCGCCCACGGTATCCATGATCCGAAGCAGCGCCGCGCGGAAGTCGCGAAGCTCCTGAGACGGGTGGGGCTGCGGCCCGAATATGCCGATCGTTATCCGCATGAATTCTCCGGCGGCCAGCGCCAGCGCATTGGCATCGCCCGCGCCCTCGCCACGGGGCCGAAACTGCTGATCGGAGACGAGCCGGTCTCGGCGCTCGACGTCTCGGTCCAGGCGCAGGTGATCAACCTGCTGGAGGATCTCAAGCAGGAATTCGGCCTCACCCTGATCGTGATCGCCCACGATCTCGCCGTGGTGCGCCACATGAGCGACCGGGTCGGCGTGATGTATCTGGGCGAATTGGTAGAAGTCGGCGAGGCCGAGGATTTCTTCGCCGCACCCCTGCACCCGTATTCGCGCGCCCTGCTCGCGGCGATTCCGGCCCCCGATCCCGCACGCCGGCACGATGGCGACAGACCGACCCTGACGGGGGATATCCCCAACCCCGTCGCACCGCCGCCGGGATGCCGCTTCCATACGCGCTGCCCCTTCGCCGATGCGCGCTGCCGCACGGAACGCCCGGTGCTGCGCCCGGCGGGCGAAGGGCGCGCCGTCGCCTGCCATCATTTCGAGACGCTGGAGCCGGCCGAAGGCCTGCCCCCGCCGCCCGCGCGCAGCCCGCGCGTGGAACAGCGCTTTGCCCTGTATCGGGCGCGGCGCGCCAGACAGACCCCGACAAGGGGCGATACACCCGAGGAATCAGGCCCGGGGATGCCCGGTTCGCAACACGGACCGGAAAACTGACGAATAAAACGGATCCAAGAGGACCAGAGGAGAGAAACCATGAAATTCATGCAAACAGTCGGGGCTGCCGCCCTGATCGCCGCGATGGCGGCGAGCGCGCAGGCGCAGGAACTGCGCATCGGCCTGCAGGACGATGCCGACGTGCTTGATCCCGATCAGTCGCGCACCTTCGTGGGGCGTATCGTCTATACCGCGCTTTGCGACAAGCTCGTCGATATCGATCCCGATCTCAACATCGTGCCCCAGCTCGCGACCGACTGGAGCTGGTCGGATGACGAGACCGAACTGACCATGAGCCTGCGTGAGGGCGTCGTCTTCCATGACGGCACGCCCTTCAATGCCGAGGCGATGATCGCCAATATCGACCGCAGCCAGAATCTGCCCGAGAGCCGTCGCAAGTCGGAAGTCGCCTCCATCACCGGCGTCGAGGCCGTGGACGAGTACACCGTGCGCATCACGCTCGATGCGCCCGACGCGACGCTGCTCGCCCAGCTCGCCGATCGCGCCGGCATGATGATCTCGCCGACGGCGGCGGAAGAAATGGGCGTCGATTTCGGTTCGGCTCCGGTCTGCTCCGGCCCCTTCAGCTTCGTCGAGCGTGTCCAGCAGGATCGCATCGCGCTGGAGCGCTTCGATGATTACTGGAACGCCGATGAAATTCACATCGATGCCGTGACCTATCTGCCGATCCCCGACACCACCGTGCGTCTCGCGAACCTGCGTGCCGGCGATCTCGACATGCTCGAGCGCCTCGCAGCCACCGATGTCGCCAGCGCGCGCGACGACGAGGCGCTCTCCGTCGTCGATGTGACCGGGCTCGGCTATCAGGGCATCACCATGAATGTGGGCAACGGTTCGCGCTCCGAGGAGCCCTTCGGCCAGGATGCGCGTCTGCGTCAGGCGCTGAGCCTGTCGATCGACCGCAATGCGATCAACCAGGTGGTCTTCGAAGGCGCCTTCACGCCGGGCAACCAGCCGGTACCTCCGGGATCGCCCTTCTATGATGCGCGTTTCCCGGTTCCCGAGCGGGATGTCGAGGCCGCGCGTGCGCTGCTCGCCGAAGCCGGATTCGGCGATGGCGTGGAACTGACCGTGCAGGTGGCGAACAACCCGGTCCAGACCCAGGTGATGGAAGTGGTGCAGGCCATGGCGGCAGAAGCGGGAATCGATATCAGCATCCGCGCCACCGAATTCGCCACGCTGCTGCAGCAGCAATCGGCGGGTGAATATCAGGGCAGCCAGGTCGGCTGGTCGGGGCGCACCGACGTCGATGGCAATATCCACCAGTTCGTCACCTGCGAGGGCGGCATCAACGATTCCGGCTTCTGTGATCCGCGCGTGGACGAGCTGCTCGATCAGGCCCGGACCTCGAACGATCCGCAGGTGCGCAAGGAGGCCTATGACGCTTCCCGCGAAATCCTCAACGAGGAACTGCCGATCATCTATCTCTACCACCCGAGCTGGATCTGGGCGATGAGCGCCGATGTGGAAGGCTTCGAGGCCTATCCGGACGGCATGATCCGCCTCGAGGGCGTGCGCTTCACCGACTGAAGCCGGATGCGACGACACGATCCCGGCGCCTGACGCGCCGGGATCACCCCCGCCCGTCAGGGGCGGGTCGAACCTGTTCACCGGAAGGCGCCCGTCATGCTCGCATTCATCGGCCGCAGATTGCTGATCGCCATACCGACGATCTTCATGATCTCCGTCTTCGTCTTCCTGCTGCAGAAGCTTCTGCCCGGGGACCCGGTGCTGGCGCTGGCCGGCGAGGACCGCGACCCGGCGACGCTGGAAGCCCTGCGCGAGATGTACCATCTCAACGAACCATTGGTGATGCAGTATTTCTACTGGATCAGCGGCGTGGTGCAGGGTGATCTCGGCATCTCGCTGCGCACCAACCAGCCGGTCACCTCGCTGATCGCGGAAAAGCTCCCCGTCACCTTCCAGCTCGCGGTGATGGCGCTGATCTTCGCCGTCGGGATCGGCGTGCCGATGGGTATTCTCTCGGCGGTCTATAAAGGCAGCTGGCTCGACTATATCGCCAATTTCGTGGCCCTGTCGGGGCTCTCGATCCCGAATTTCTGGCTGGGCATCCTGCTGATCCTGCTGGTCTCGGTCAATCTCGGCTGGTTGCCGGCCTCAGGCTACCGGGCCTTCACGGTCGATCCGGTGCGCTCGATCGAGACCATGCTGATGCCCGCCTTCGTGCTCGGCACGGCGCTTGCGGCCACGCTGATGCGCCATACCCGCAGCGCCATGCTGTCCGTCCTGAAATCCGATTATGTCCGCACCGCCCGCGCCAAGGGCCTGCGCGAGCGCGTCGTCATCATGAAGCACGCCCTGCGCAACGCGCTGGTGCCGGTTGTGACGGTCTCGGCGCTTCTCTTTGGCGAATTGCTCGCTGGCGCTGTGCTGACGGAGCAGATCTTCACCATCCCGGGCTTCGGCAAGCTCGTCGTCGATGCCGTGTTCAACCGCGATTACGCCGTGGTGCAGGGCATCGTCCTCGTCACCGCCGTCGGCTTCATCCTGATGAATCTGCTCGCCGACACCGCCTACATGATCCTCAATCCGCGCATGAGGGACCAGAAATGAGCACGGTCGTCGCCGCACCGGCCCCGCGCATGCAGCCGCAGGCGGGGGATGTCCAGCCGCAGATCGAGACGCTGCCGCCACGTCGAAACCGGGTCTGGGAGAAGCTGAGGCGACGCCCCTCCGCCCTGTTCGGGGCGGTGCTCGTCGGCACTTTCGTGATCCTCGCCATCGCCGCGCCGATCCTGCCGATCCTGCCGCCGGCACAGGGCGATTGGGGTGCAATCCGGCTTCCGCCTTCCCTCGATCATCCGTTGGGAACGGACCAGAACGGGCGCGATCTGCTCTCGCGCATGATCTGGGGTGCGCAGGCCTCGCTGCTCGCGGGCGTCGTCTCGGTGATGATCGCCGTCTTCGCCGGTGTGCCGCTCGGCGTCATCGCCGGCTGGCGCGGCGGCTGGACCGACGCCACCATCTCGCGCATGACCGAGGCGCTGCTCGCCGTGCCCTTCCTGATCCTGGCCATCGCCTTCGCCGCTTTCCTGGGGCCGTCCCTGACCAATGCGATGATCGCCATCGGCCTCTCCGCGACACCGATCTTCATCCGGCTGGCGCGCGGCCAGACGCTGGCGGTGAAGACGGAGGATTACGTCGAGAGCGCGCGGGCTGCCGGGGTCGGGCAATTGTCGATCCTGGCGCGCTACATCCTGCCAAATATCGCGCCGCCGATCATCGTCCAGGCCACGCTGACCGTCGCCACCGCCATCATCGCCGAGGCGAGCCTGTCCTTCCTGGGACTCGGTCAGCAGCCGCCGGCGCCGTCATGGGGGGCGATGCTCAATACGGCGAAGAACTTCATGGAGCAGGCCCCCTGGATGGCGATGTGGCCGGGGGCCGCGATCTTCCTCGTGGTGCTGGGCTTCAACCTGTTCGGCGACGGCCTGCGCGACGCGCTCGATCCGCGCGAGAGCTGATCCCGGGCGCGCCGGCGCCCGCGATCCAATGACGAACCGGGGCGAAAAACCCGGTCGCGACAAGGCGTCCGCAAGCGGCGTCGCGCTTTTCCCGGAGGAAACATGGCTTTCGATCACCCCTTCACCACCCGCCCCGAGATACGCGGGCGCTTCGGTGTGGTGACCTCCACCCACTGGATCGCGTCGAGCGTCGGCATGGCCATCCTGGAGCGCGGCGGCAACGCCTTCGACGCGGCGGTGGCGACAGGCTTCGTGCTGCAGGTGGTGGAGCCGCATCTCAACGGGCCGGGCGGCGACATGCCGGCGATCATCTTCGATGCCGCGACCGAGCGCACGCGCGTCCTGTGCGGCCAGGGGCCCGCCCCGGCTGGCGCCACGATCGCGCATTATCGCGGGCTCGGCCTCGACATGGTGCCGGGCTCCGGGCTCCTCGCCACCGTCATTCCCGGCGCCTTCGATGCCTGGATGCTGCTGCTGCGCGATCACGGCACGCTGGAATTGCGCGACGTGCTCGAACCGGCAATCCACTATGCCCGCCACGGCCACCCGGTCCTGCCGCGCGTCGCCCATACCATCGCGGGGCTCGCCGATTATTTCCGCACGCACTGGCCGAGCTCGGCGCAGACCTGGCTCCCGGGCGGCAACGCCCCGCAGCCGCACGCGGATTTCGCCAATCCGGTTCTCGCGCAGACCTGGGAGCGTCTCCTCAATGAGGCCGGGAGCGCGCCCTCGCGCGAGGCGCGGATCGATGCGGCGCGGCGGGTCTGGTCGCAAGGCTTCATCGCGGAGCGCATCGACGCCTTCCTGCGCGAGGCGGAGGTGATGGATGTGACGGAACGCGCCCACAAGGGCGTGCTGACCGGCGCCGACATGGCCGGCTGGCAGGCGCATTTCGAGGCGCCGGCCTCGCGGCGGTTCAAGGGCTGGGAGGTGTTCAAGACGGGCGCCTGGGGACAGGGCCCGGCCCTGTTGCAGGCGCTCGCCATGCTGGAGGGCTGCGGCCTCGAGGAGGCCGATCCGGGCGGGCCGGAATTCGTGCATGCGGTGACCGAGGCGATCAAGCTCGCCTTCGCCGATCGCGAGGCCTATTACGGCGATCCTGACCATGCGCTCGTGCCTCTCGACACGCTGCTCGGCGACGCCTATGCCGCGCGCCGCCGCGCCCTGATCGAGCCGCAAGCCTCGCTCGAGCAGCGCCCCGGCGAGATCCCCGGTTTTCACCATCAGGCCCTGATGGCCCGCGCCAATGCCGAAAGGGGCGCGACGCGCGCTTCTGCAGGAGGCGCGGGAGCGGGCGAGCCGACCATGGCGCATCTCACGGAAAAGCGCGGCGATACCGTGCATCTCGACATCATCGACCGCCATGGCAACATGGTCTCGGCGACGCCCTCCGGCGGCTGGCTGCAATCCTCGCCGGTCGTACCGGGGCTGGGCTTCGCGCTCAATACCCGCGCGCAGATGTTCTGGCTGGAGGAAGGCCTGCCCACGAGCCTCGCGCCGGGGCGGCGTCCGCGCACCACGCTCTCGCCGAGCCTCGCCATACGCGACGACGGCACGCGGCTCGCCTTCGGCACGCCCGGCGGCGACCAGCAGGACCAGTGGCAACTGGTCTTCTTCCTGCGCCACGTGCTCTATGGGGAAGGCCTGCAACAGGCGATCGACGCGCCGCTGTTCCATAGCGGACATTTTCAGGAATCGTTCTATCCGCGCAATGCGCGCCCCGGCCATCTCGTCATCGAGGACCGCTTCGCGGCGCAGACGATCGCCGATCTGCGCATGCGGGGGCATCGCATCGAGGTTGCGGGCCCATGGAGCGTCGGGCGACTGACGGCGGCACGGCGCGAACCGGACGGGCGGTTGCGGTCGGCGGCGACGCCGCGTCTGATGCAGGCTTATGCGGTGGGGCGCTGAGCGCCCGCCATCGAGAGCATCATGCCGTCAGGTGGGTACCGGCTGACGGAGAAAATGATGCGCCAGATAATGACCTGGAGCGCCCGGCCTGACTCCGTCAGGTCGGAACGGGCTCTAAAAGGAGTAACGCAGCATGACCTATTCCATCGTGGCCCTGTGCCCTGAAACCGGCCATCGTGGCATCGCCGTGGCGAGCCGCTTTTTCGCCGCCGGCGCGATCGTGCCCTATATCCGGGGCGGGCGTGCTGCGGTGGCGAGCCAGGCCTTCATCAATCCGCTCTGGGGCATGGAGGCAGCGGAACTTTGCGCTGCCGGGGAGCCGGGCGAGGCCGTGATCGCCGATCTCGTCGCCCGCGACGCGGGGTCCGAACACCGCCAGATCCATCTGATCGACGCCGATGGCGCCATCGCCGCCCATACCGGTGCATCCTGTGTCGACTGGGCCGGGCATGTGAGTGCGCCGGGTGTCTCCGTCGCCGGCAACATGCTCGCCGGTCCGCAGGTGGTGGAGGCGGTGCGCGACGCGTTTCTCGCCGCGTCCGGCCCGCTCGCGGAGCGGATGATGACGGCGATGGAGGCGGGCGAGGCGGCCGGTGGCGACAAGCGCGGGACGCAATCGGCGGGGCTGCGCCTGCATCGCAGCGAGGATTATCCCTGGTTCGATCTGCGCGCCGACGACCACCCCGATCCACTCGCCGAAATCCGCCGGCTCTACGCGGTGGCGCATGAGCGTTTCATCCATTTTGCGGAATCCATGGGCACCCGCGCCAATTTTTCCGGCGCCATCGACCGCGCCCCGATGGACAAGGCGATTGCCGAGGCTGAAGCCGCCCGGATTGCACGGGGCGAACCATCGCGCTCATTCGCGCGCGAGCGCGGCTGACGCTGAAGCCTTCGCGTTTGACGGCAGCAGGCCGCGCGCCGCCTGCGACATCCGGCGCTTGCGCTCAGCCGGTTACCGCGGCAAGACGGGAGGTGCGAGAGAACGTGGCAGGGGAGCTCGGCGATATGAAAAGACGGCAGACGCTGCACCGGTTTCTGGTGGAATATGAGTGGGTCCATATCAGCATCGGGGTGGTGGGTAACGCGACGTTCTTCGTCGGTTCGATCTTCTTTCTTCCTGCCTTCGACGGGTGGCTGACCTTCGGAGTCTGGCTGTTCATCACGGGATCGCTGCTGATGCTGTTCGGCGCTGTCGGCGACGGCTTGAAGAAATACTGGACCGGTCGCTACGGCGATCCGCGCGCGATCCCCTGAACGAAAACGGGCGGTACCATCACGGCACCGCCCGCATCATATTGAAGGCGCATTGCGCAACGTGTCAGGCGATCACTCGACCTGGCGCGCCTCTTCGACCCAACCTTCGAACGTGTCGGCGTTTTCCTCGATCCACGCATCCGCATGCGCCTCGATGTCAGACATCGAATCCTCGCCCTCACGCATCAGCAGGTTCTGGGCGGAGACGTCGTTGATGTCGATCTCGACGAGTTCGAGGAAGCGCGCGGCAGCCGGATTGGCCTCGGCCCAGTCGCGGTTGGCAAGCACGCGGATATCGTCCACGGCAAAGCCCAGATTGAGACCGTTGGCAGAGGTGTCCTCGGCCGTGGCATCATCGTTGTCGGGAAGCGAGGTATAGGGCACTTCCAGCCACTCGACGTCTTCACCCGGCACCAGCACGCCCGAAACCCAGAGCGGTGTCCAGGTATAGTAGAGGATCGGCTCGTCCTGCTCGAAGCGGGCGATGGTGTCGGCCATCAGCGCGAAGTAGCTGCCCTGATTGTGACGCACCGTGTCGCCGAGACCGTATTCCGGAAGCTGATGCTCGATCACGAGCTCGCAGCCCCAGCCCGGATTACAGCCGGTGAGGTCGGCCATGCCGTCGCCATCGGCATCGAAGATCGCGGCGATTTCCGGATCCTGCAACTGCTCGAGATTGGTGATGCCGTATTCGTCGGCGGTCGCCTTGTCGATCAGGTAGCCCTGCAGCACGTTGGCGATGAGGTTGCCCATCTTCGTCAGCTGCGCCTCGCCGCCGGAATTCTGGTAGAATTCCTCATGCAGCAGGTTCCAGTGCACGCCGGTGAAGTCGGCATCGCCCTGGCCGAGCGCGACATGCATCACGGCATATTCGGATTCGAGCGGATCCTCGACTTCGTAACCGAGCCGGCGCAGGCCCTCGAACAGGATCTCGTGCTGGAAGATTTCCTCGGCGATGCCGGAGGTGATCGGCTGGACGCTGACGCCCTCGCCGGGCATGTGCTCGTCAGCCTGGACCACGCTGGCGGAAAAGCCGATCGCGGTGGCGAGCGCCATGGCGCTGACAGTGCGGAAATGCTTGGTCATGATGACTCCTTTGTGTCCATTCGGATTGGTATTGCCTTGCGGGGCTGGTTCGCAGCCCGGCAAAAGGATGCCGCCCGCACCGCGCGGCGCAGCAGAAGCGGCATCCGGCGGCGCACACCATGCGGGGCACGGTGCGCGCCGAAAAGAATCAGGCGGCGGCCTTGCCGCTCGCAGGCTGTATGGACGGCGCGCAGGCCATTTCCGGCTTGCCGTCGCCCTCGGGCGCGCCGTCATCTTCCGGCTTGCCGCCCCCGTTGCCGGCAGTGAGCCGGCGCACGAGGCCGATCGGGCCGCGGTCAATCATGCGCTGCCCGCCACGTTCGCGCTCGCTTTGGGCCAGCGCCTGGGTCATGCGGTCGAGGATGATCGCGAGTACGACGATCCCGATACCGCCGATCACGGCGAGTCCCATATCAAGGCGTCCGATGCCCCGCAGGACCATCTGGCCCAGCCCGCCCACGGAGATCATCGATGCGATGACCACCATCGACAATGCGAGCATCAGCGATTGGTTCACCCCGGCCATGATGGTTTTCGTGGCCAGCGGCAATTGCACACGCCAGAGCAGCTGGCGTCGCGACGCACCGAAGGCGAGTGCTGCCTCGATCACGTCCTTGGGAACCTGACGAATGCCCAGATTCGTGAGACGGATCAGCGGCGCCACGGCGAAGATGATCGTCACGATCACGCCCGGCACATTGCCGATACCGAACAGCACCACGATCGGCACCAGATAGACGAAGGCCGGTGTCGTCTGCATCGTGTCGAGAACGGGGCGCAGCCCCTGTTCGAAGCGATCGCTGCGCGATGTGAGGATGCCCAGCGGAATGCCGATCGCAGCGCAGAATGCCACGGCAGTGAGCACCAGCGAGAGTGTCGTCATGGCCTGTTCGTAGGCCCCGATCAGACCGAGGAAGAACAGGCTCAGGAAAGAGCCGATCGCCAGACGCGGTCCCACCAATTGCCATGCGATCAGCGCGATCAGCCCGATCATCAGGGTCGGCGGCAGGAATTGCAGCGTTCCCTCGACGGTTTCGAGCACCCAGTCGACCGGCTGGCGGACGGCACGGAAGAAATTGCGCGCGCCCGAAATCCAGTCGAAGAAGACGTCGATCCAGTCGGTGAAGGGAAGCTGCCAGGTATCGAAGGGGCGCAGCGGGTTGAATTGGGCGTTCATGTCACACGCCCTCCCGGGCTTCGGTTTGTGGCGGGGCCGTATCGGCAGCCGCCGCCATGGCCGGCTTGTCCTCGCCGATCACGCTGTCGAGCGCCTGCAGCAGCGCCGAACGCGAGACGGCGCCGGCATAGCGCCCGTTCTCGTCGATGACGGGCACGGCATAGGGGGTGGTCGCCACGACATTCATCAGATCGCCCAGATGCGTTTCGGGGCTGATCGTCGGGCAATCGGGCAGCAAGGCCTTTTCCAGCGGGCGGTCTGCCTTGCGCGCCTCGTCGAGGGTTGCGAGACTGGCCACGCCGAGGAAGCGGCGGTTGCGCCCGAGCACGTAGCCATATTCGCGATCGTGGGTTTCCAGGGTGCGAATGGCCGCGCGCGGGCCCTGCTCGGGCTTGTCGATCAGCGTGACCTGGGTGCGCCGCGCGATGTCGCGGGCGGTGAGCACCTTCGAGACATCGACGCCGCGGAAGAAGGAGCGCACATAGTCATTGGCCGGATTCTTCAGGATTTCCTCCGGCGTGCCCACCTGCACCACGACACCGCCCTGCATGATGGCGATGCGGTCGCCGATGCGCATGGCTTCGTCGAGATCGTGGCTGATGAAGATGATGGTGCGTTGCTTCTCCTCCTGGAGCATCAGCAACTCGTCCTGCATCTCGGAGCGGATCAGCGGGTCGAGGGCGGAGAAGGCCTCATCCATCAGGAGGATCGGCGGATCGGCGCACAGCGCGCGGGCGAGACCGACGCGCTGCTGCATGCCGCCGGACAACTCGTCCGGGTAACTGTCCGCATTGGCCGCGAGCCCCACCTGCGCCAGCGCCATCATGGCGCGCCGGTGGCGCTCGTGCCGCGAGATCCCGCCGAGTTCGAGCCCGAAGGCGACGTTGTCGATCACTTTCATGTGGGGCATCAGCGCGAAGGACTGGAACACCATGCTCACGGTGTCGCGGCGCAGCTTGCGCAAGCCCTCGTTGTCCAGCTTGACGATATCCTCGCCGTCGATCTCGATCGACCCGGAGGTCGGCTCGTAGAGACGGTTGAACATGCGCACCATGGTCGATTTGCCGGAGCCCGAAAGACCCATGATCACGAAGATCTCGCCCTCGCGGATGGTGAAGTTTGCATCGACGACGCCCACAGTCTGCCCGGTCTCGGCGAAGATCTCGTCCTTGTCGCGCCCTTCGCGGATCAGCCGCATCCCTTCCTGAGGATGGTCGCCGAAAACCTTGTAGAGGTTGCGCACGGCGATCTTGTCGCGTTTTGGCGTATCGGTCATTGTATCCCTTGACATGCCATAACAAAGAAAAATCCCGCTCCGGGATAATAATTACCGGACGGGGCGTTACGGCTTCGGTGTGACCATATACTAGAGGCGCTGATCGCCGATGGCAATGGCGCTGGCCAGAATTGTCCGAAAAATGCCGGAATTGTGCCAGAATTTGAATGATATTTCATAATGCTCGCGTTTATATTAAATGATTGCGCTTGATACGTTGAAGGCACCCCAGGATACTTGTCATGCCTTGCGGGCATTACCCGGATCGCGCCACCGGGTTTGTGCCGCCCTTCCGATCCTTCGCATGAGAGTGTGTGCAAAAGCGGCTTGCCGCCGGGCGGGCGCCTCGCGATCATGATCCGCGAAGTTCAAGCGTCGCGCCGGTCAGGCCGGTGCGCGCCCGGCACGATCCCGACGGAGGACGATCATGGCTCATGAATTCAGGGCGAAGGGCACGAGCCCCGCCATCCTGCGCAACAGCGCCATCGACGAGGAGGCGCTCCAGGAAGCGCGGATCGATCTCGCCGCCTGTTTTCGCATGGCCGCCCGGCTTGGCATGAGCGAGGGCATCTGCAACCATTTCTCGGCCATCGTGCCGGGGCGCGACGATCTCTTCATCGTTAACCCTTATGGCCTCTCCTTCTCCGAGGTCACCGCGTCGAGCCTGCTGGTCTGCGATTATGACGGCAATGTCATTTCCGGCGAGGGCCAGCCGGAAGCGACGGCCTTCTACATCCATGGGCGCCTGCACATGCGCCTGCCGCGTGCGCGCGTCGCCTTCCACACGCATATGCCCCATGCGACGGCGCTTTCCATGGTGGAGGGCGATCCGCTGGTCTGGGCCGGCCAGACGGCCTTGAAATTCTATGGCCGCACCGCCATCGACCGCGACTATAACGGGCTCGCCCTCGACGAGGCCGAGGGCGACCGCATCGCCGGCGCCATGGGAGATGCCGATATCGTCTTCATGAAGAACCACGGCGTCATGGTCATCGGCCCCTCGATCGCCGAGGCCTGGGACGATCTGTATTATCTTGAGCGCGCCTGCGAGGTCCAGGTCCTCGCCATGAGCACCGGCCGCAAGCTCACCCCGGTCGAACCCGATATCGCGCAAAAGACCTACGACCAGATGCGCGAGGGCGATTCCGGGAGCGCCCGCCTGCATCTGGAAAGCATCAAGCGCAATCTGATGCGCGAGGAACCGGAATTCGCGGATTGAGCCCAGGCTGCAAGCCGGGAGGCGGGCTTCATGCAGGGGGATCACCTCTCTGCCCGTGCAGAGGGTGATCCGGCGCGGCCTTGATGGCGGCGATCGCGCATGGCGTGTCGTCTGATCAGACGAGCCCCGGATCGATCGCCGTCTCGCGCTCCAGCCATTCCGGCACGGGCAGGCCCTTCTCGCGCAGGAAGGCGGGGTTGTAGAGCTTGGACTGGTAGCGCGTGCCGTAATCGCAGAGAATGGTCACGATGGTCTTGCCCGGGCCGAGTTCGCGGGCGAGGCGAATGGCGCCGGCGATGTTGACCCCGGTCGAGCCGCCCATGCACAGCCCCTCCTCGCGCAGCAGATCGAACACGATCGGCAGGGCTTCCTCGTCGGCGATCTGCCAGGCGTGATCGACGGGCGCGCCCTCCAGATTGGCGGTGATGCGGCCCTGGCCGATCCCCTCGCTGATCGAGGAGCCGGAGGATTTCAGCTCGCCGGTCGTATAGAATGAATAGAGCGCTGCGCCCATCGGATCGGCGAGCCCGATGCGGATATTCGCGTCGCGCTCCTTCAGGGCCATGCCGACGCCGGCCAGCGTGCCGCCGCTGCCCACGGCGCAGATGAAACCGTCGACCTTGCCCTCGGTCTGGTCGAAGACCTCCGGGCCGGTGGTCTCGTAATGGCCCTGGCGGTTGGCGGTATTGTCGAACTGGTTGGCCCAGATCGCACCATTCGGCTCGCTCGCGGCCAGCCGCTCTGCGAGGCGCCCGGAGACCTTCACGTAATTGTTGGGATTGGCGTAGGGGACGGCGGGGACCTCGACGAGCTCGGCCCCGGCCAGGCGCAGCATGTCCTTCTTTTCCTGGCTCTGCGTTTCCGGGATCACGATCACGGTGCGATAGCCCAGCGCATTGCCCACGAGCGAGAGCCCGATCCCGGTATTGCCCGCCGTACCCTCGACGATGACGCCGCCGGGGCGCAGCGCGCCGCGGCGTTCCGCGTCGCGGATGATGGCGAGCGCCGCGCGGTCCTTGACCGATTGCCCCGGATTCATGAACTCGGCCTTGCCCAGAATGGTGCAGCCGGTGAGCTCCGAGGCTTTCTTCAGGCGGATCAGCGGCGTGTTGCCGATCGCTTCGATGATGCCGTTCTTGATATGCGCGGCCATGGCGCTTCCTCTCGCAAACACGTGTCCGGACGTGTTTTATCGCAATTCACGAAAATTGCGAGAGGAAACAGCGCACTTTCATCTGTGACCGGCTCAGCCGCCGGTCACACTCATGTGACGGCTGACCGCCGGGTTCCCCTTGTCGCCGTGCCTGGCTCGCTCGATGACGAAATCATGGCCCTTGGGCTTGCGCGCGATGGCGTTCTGGATCGCCCGCGCGACGGGCTCGTCGCTCTCTGATGCCCGCAGCGGCTCGCGCAGATCGGCGGCGTCTTCCTGGCCGAGGCACATATAGAGCGTGCCGGTGCAGGTAAGGCGCACGCGGTTGCAGCTCTCGCAGAAATTATGCGTCAGCGGCGTGATGAAGCCGAGCCGCCCGCCCGTCTCCTCGATCCGGACATAGCGGGCCGGGCCGCCGGTGCGGTCGGGCAGATCGGTGAGGGTGTAGCGGTCGAGCAGCGAGGCGCGCACCTGCCTGAGGGAGAGGAACTGGTCGGAGCGGTCTTCGTCGATCTCGCCCAGCGGCATCACCTCGATCAGGGTGAGATCCATGCCGCGCCCATGCGCCCATTCGATCATGGGGACGATCTCGTCCTCGTTGAAATCCTTGAGCGCCACCGCATTGATCTTGACCTTGAGCCCCGCCGCCTGCGCGGCGTCGATCCCCTGCATGACCTTGCCGAGATCGCCCCAGCGGGTGATGTGACGGAACTTGTCGGGGTTCATCGTGTCCATCGACACGTTGATGCGCTTGACGCCGCAATCGGCGAGATGCTGCGCGTGGCGGGCGAGCTGCGAGCCGTTGGTGGTCACCGTCAGCTCTTCGAGCGCCCCGCTCTCGAGATGGCGCGTCATGCCCTCGAAGAAGCGCATGATGTTGCGCCGCACGAGCGGCTCACCGCCAGTGATGCGCAGCTTCTTCACGCCCTGACCGACGAAGACGGAACAGAGCCGGTCGAGCTCTTCCAGCGTCAACAGGTCGCGCTTGGGCAGGAAGGTCATGTCCTCTGACATGCAATAGACGCAGCGGAAATCGCAGCGATCCGTCACCGAGACGCGCAGATAGCTGATGGTGCGACCGAACGGATCGATCAGCGGGGCTCCCGCATCGGCGGGCAATGTGCGGGTGAAATCAATCTCCGACGAGGCCATGCGCCCTCTCTCCCTCCAGAATTCGCCGCGTTTCGCGGTCTTGTCCAAGCGCTTGCGCGCGCCTGATGATGGTTGCGTATCGCTACTAAACGGATGATAGGCCGGATGGCGCGCTCTGCCAACCCGCCCGTTCGCCTGACCTTGCCTTTGGCGCCATCCGGCAATGTGGCCGCTCGGGCCATGGCTGGCAAGCCGGACATTCGCCGATGCGCGGCGCTGCACCCGGCGGCGGCTTCTGCTCATGGGGGGGCCTTGCGATTTTGTTTCCCAAAAATTGTATTTATAATAAAAAGAGCCCAAATGATTGCATGATTCGGCGCCCCCAGAAACGGGTTCTCCATGAGCCAGATGCTGATCCAGAACTATCTCGCCGAGCTCGACCGGCTGCGGCGGTTCTCCGGGGCGAATTCCGAGCAGATCATCCGCGAGGCTTTCAAGGACCTGCTCAAGGGCTATGCCCGGGCGCAGCACCTGATCTTCGTTCCCGAGCTCGAATACGAGACCGGGATGAAGCGCAAGGTCTATCCCGATGGCAGCATCCTGCACGAATTGCGCGTCGCGCACGGGTTCTGGGAGGCCAAGGATACCGGTGACGATCTCGATACCGAGATCGCACGCAAGTTCCGGAACGGCTATCCGCAATCCAACATCATCTTCGAGAATTCCGAGACGGCGGTGCTGATCCAGGACCGGCAGGAGGTAATGCGCTGCGCCATGCGCGATGTCGATGCGCTGGCCACCCTGCTGGAGCGCTTCTTCGCCTGGGAGCGGCCCGAGATCGCGGAGTTCCGCGCTGCCGTGGCGCAGTTCAAGCGCGATCTCCCCGCCGTGCTCGACGCCTTGCGCGAGAAGATCAACGCGGCCTATGCGGCCAACGCGCCCTTTGCCACGGCTGCGGCGGCGTTCCTGCAGCAGGCGCGCGAGACCATCAATCCCAGCGTGTCGGAGGCCGATATCAAGGAAATGCTGATCCAGCATATCCTCACCGAAGAGATTTTCGGCCATGTCTTCAACGAGGGCGATTTCCACCGCGAGAACAACATCGCGAAAGCGCTCTACGATCTCGAGGGCAAGTTCTTCACCGGTGCGGTGAAGCGCGACACCCTGCGCGCGCTGGAGCCCTATTACGCCGCCATCCGCGCCAATGCGGCGCAGATCACCGGGCACCACGAGAAGCAATCCTTCCTCAAGGCGATCTACGAGAATTTCTACAAGGTCTACAATCCCAAGGCCGCCGACAGGCTCGGCGTGGTCTATACGCCCAACGAGATCGTGCGCTTCATGATCGAGGGGGCGGACTGGCTCTGCCGCGAGCATTTCGGCCGCGCGTTGATCGACGAGGGCGTCGAGATCCTCGATCCGGCGACGGGAACCGGCACCTTCATCTGCGAGATGCTGGAGCATTTTCGCGGGCAACCGGAAAAGCTGATCCGCAAATACAAGCAGGAACTCCACGCCAACGAGGTGGCGATCCTGCCCTATTACGTGGCCAATCTGAATATCGAGGCGACCTGCTACGGCATTACCGGGCAATGGGCGGAATTCCCCAATCTCTGCTTCGTCGACACCCTCGACAACACCGCCGCGCTCACCGCCCGCAAGGGCCAGCAGCACGATCTCTTCGGCGGCATGTCGCAGGAAAACGTGGCGCGCATCAAACGCCAGAACGAACGCAAGATCTCGGTGGTGATCGGCAATCCGCCTTACAATGCCTGGCAGGAGAGCTTCAACCTGCGCAACCCGAACCGGCCCTATCGCATCATCGACGAATCGTTGCGCGAGACCTATGTGCGGCGCGGCAGCGCGCAGAACAAGAACGCGCTCTACGACATGTATGTGCGCTTCTACCGCTGGGCCTCCGACCGGCTGGCCGAGGACGGGATCGTCGCCTTCGTCACCAACCGCAATTTCATTGCGAAAGCCGCTTTCGACGGGTTCCGCAAGAGCGTGGCGGAGGAATTCGCCGAGATCTACGTGGTCGATCTCGGCGGCGATGTGCGCGAAAATCCCAAGCTCTCGGGCACGAAACACAACGTCTTCGGCATCCAGACCGGCGTCGCCATCGCCTTCCTCGTCAAACACCCCCGCCGCCAGCAATGCCGCGTCCACTACGCCGCCCGCCCGGAATACGACACGGCGGAGGACAAGCTGGCGTGGCTACAGGAGACGCGCGCGCACGCGGTGAACTATCGCCGGATCGAGCCGGATGAACGCGGCAATTGGCTCAATCAGACGAACAATGACTGGGATGCGCTGCTGCCGCTCTGCTCAAAGGAGGGCAAGGCGGCAAAGGCGGGGCGCGAGGAGACGCTGTTTCATTTGTTTTCGCGCGGTTTGGGAACATATCGCGACGAATGGGTCTACGATTTCAGTCGGGAGACGCTAAAAGAAAAAGTGCGGTATCTGATCGATACCTATGAGGCCACGCGGAAGGATCCAGACTTTCCGCAGCGTAATACGATCAAGTGGGATGCGGAACTTGATCGGTATCGACAAAATAATATCCCGAAGAAATTCTCGCCCGAGGCAATACGATATGCTTCGTATCGCCCATTCATACGTTTAAATCTTTACTTCGATTCACATTTTAATGGCAGAACGTATCAGTTCCCATCGATCTTCCCGCCGCAAGCTTCCAATACGCTAATCGCTTTCAGTGATACGGGATTTCGATCAGATTATTGCGTGCTTGCTTCCGATGCGACCGTTGATCTTCATTTTGGAGCAGCCGTTGATGCGTATCAGGCTGTGCCCCGCTACCGCTACACCCACGACGGCACACGGATCGACAACATCACCGATTGGGGTCTCGCTCAATTCATCGCGCATTACGGCAAGAAGCCCGGCGGGCGAGAATTGTCGAAGGATGCGATCTTTGCCTATGTCTATGGCGTTTTGCATGATCCGGTCTATCGCGCGACCTATGCGCAGAACCTCAAGCGCGATTTTCCGCGTATCCCCTTCCAGAAGGATTTCTGGCTCTGGGCGGATTGGGGGCGGCGGCTGCTTGATCTGCATATCGGGTACGCCGAGCAGGATCCGTGGCTGGTCAAGCGCAGCGACGTGCCGGACGAGAGGGCCCGCGCGGCGGGCGTCGCGCCCAAACCCATTCTCAAGGCCGAGCCGGAGGATGGGGTGATCCGGATCGATACCGAGACGACGCTCTCCGATATCCCCCGCGAGGCCTTCGATTACAAACTCGGCAACCGCTCGGGCCTCGCCTGGATCCTCGACCAGTACAAGGAAAAGACCCCGCGCGACCCCACCATCCGCGAGAAATTCAACACCTACCGCTTCGCCGATTACAAGGAACACGTCATCGACCTGATCACCCGCGTCACCCGCGTCTCGGTGGAGACGGTGGCGATCACGCGCGCAATGGAAGCCGCGAGTTCGGTAAAACGGGAGGGATGAGCCGCGTGGCTGATGCAGGCCGCGCTCCCCTCTCCCCCCGTGGAGAGGGGTTGGGGGTGAGGGGCGCTGATGACGCGTGGCGTGCTCTCCGGCAAGGGCCCGCCGCCGCCCCTCACCCCTGTCCCCTCTCCGCAAGGGAGAGGGGAACGCCGGCAGCGATCGCGGCGCAAAAATCGTCAGCCGTTTTGCTGATACAGGGCGCAGCTCCCCTCTCCCGCCGTGGAGAGGGGTTGGGGGTGAGGGGCGTTGATGACGCGTGGTGCGCCATCCGGCAAGGGCCCGCCGCCACCCTCACCCCTGTCCCCTCTCCGCAAGGGAGAGGGGAACGCCGGCAGCGATCGCGGCGCGAAAATCACCAGCCGCGTGGCTGATGCAGGCCGCTCTCCCCTCTCCCCCCGTGGAGAGGGGTTGGGGGTGAGGGGCGCTGATGACGCGTGGCGTGCTCTCCGGCAAGGGCCCGCCGCCGCCCCTCACCCCTGTCCCCTCTCCGCAAGGGAGAGGGGAACGCCGGCATTGATGGCGGTGCAAGGAATGGGAGACGGGGACGGCATGTCAGAGCGGAAATCGGAGGCCATGCGCCGGCAAGCAGCAAAAGCCGATTTCTCGCAACAGTTGCGGCATCGCGCACGGGCCATGCGCAAGCAGCCAACAGAAGCGGAACGGAAGCTCTGGTGGCACTTGCGCCGGCGGATTGTGCTTCATGGAACCTATTTCCGCCGACAGGTACCTCTGGGACGCTATATCGTGGATTTCTGCTGCCTCAAGGCAAGGCTCGTGGTCGAGGTTGATGGCGGGCAGCATACGCAGGATTCCATCGCGCGCTACGATGCGGCGCGCACGCATGAACTGGAGGGGCAGGGCTTTACCGTGCTGCGCTTCAGCAATACACAAGTACTTCAAGAGATTGATACCGTCATCGAGACGATTTACGCGCATCTTGCCGCGGGATGCCCGCGAAACCTGCCGCGTTAACCTGTGCGCATGCCGAAGCGCACCCTCCATGAAGGCCGCACCAGAACTTCCCTCTCCCCCCGTGGAGAGCGACTGTCTTTCGGGTCAAGCGTTTTGTTTTTGCCATGGCGTTTTGTCCCGGATGATGGCGTTGAGCATTGTGAGGAGCTTTCGGGCTGTGGCGACGATGGCGACGATCTTTGGTTTGCCTTGTGCGACGAGCCTGTTTCGGAATTCCCGGAGCACGGGGTTGTGGCGCGCGGCGACGAGGGCTCCCATGAACAGGGCGCTTCGCACGTTCGCGCGCCCGCCTCCGATGAAGCTCTTGCCGCGCCAGCGTCCGGATTGCCGGGTCCATGGGGCGAGGCCGACCAGGGAGGCGACGGCGCGGCGGTCGAGGGTTCCCAGTTCGGGCAGTTCGGCGATGAGGGTCCGCGCGATGGTGGGGCCGACGCCGGGCACGGAGCGCAGCAGGTTCTCCTTCTCGCGCCAGAGCGCAGAGTTGCGTATGCCGGTATCGATGTCGCCATTGACGCTGTCGATCTCGCGGCCGAGCGCCTTCAGCAGGCGGTCGATGCTCTTTTGCATGCGTGGCGGCGCGTTTGCGCGCCGCTGGTTCTCTGCCTTGATCATGGCGAGGATCTGGCGCCTGCGGGCGACGAGATCTGCCAGCAGGCGGGTCTCTTCGTCCTTGACAGGCCGGATCTCCGGCTGTGTCGCCGCGACGAAACGTGCGATCACGGCGGCATCGATGGCATCGGTCTTGGCGCGTTTGCCGAGCGCATTGGCAAAGGCGCGCACCTGCGCCGGATTGACCACGACGACGGGCAATCCGGCCACGGCCAGGCTGGCCACGACGACATTCTCGAAGCCACCGGTGGCTTCGATCCCGATGATCTGCGGCGTCAGGGCACGCAGCCGTTCGACCAGCGCGGCGATGCCTTCGGTATCGCGCGGCACGTCGAACCATTCGTCACGCCCATGCACATGCACATCGAGACGATCTTTCGAGACGTCGATACCGACGAAGAGGGCAGTGGCTTCCATTGTTCCCCATCCTTGCACAAACGGGCTCATATGGCGGCCCAAGCGACTGTTCGGGTTCAATGGAACGGCGAGCGCGGACCCAGGCTCTCCAACGGGCTCGGTATCCCTGAGGGGCATCGGTCTCACACTCGCCACCGCCTCCGGCACTGTACCAGAAACGGCGCGATTCAAGTTACAAGGGAGGCTAGGGCGTGTGCTCTGCGTCTGACCGGACCAAAAAAGAAAGCCCCGCACGAGGCGGGGCTTTCCGGTACCAATCCTTGGGAAAGGATCAGAAGGAGCGCTGCACGCGGAGCGTGGCGGTCCAACGGTCGTCCTTCTTCGTCGAGGCAACCGTGTCACCAACAACGTTAGTGAAAACGCGGTTCTTCGCAGCCGTTTCGACGTAGTTGACGTCACCAGAAACGGTGAGACCGGCCACAGGGGTCCAGTCCACGCGCGTACCGAGCGACCAGGTCGAGAAGCTGTTCGGCATGTTGTTATACTGCGCAGCTGCTCCATTGAGCCCGCCACCAATATCAGCAGGATCAATCAGACCGTTCCGCAGCGCAGCCGGAGCCTTGTATTCACCATAAGACCCATAGAGGATCTGGGCAATCTGCGGAGTCCAGGCGTGGTTAACACTGGCGTTAAGCACCCAGCCCTCAGTCTTCTTGACCGAACCGGTATCGGTCAGATAGGCATCGCTGACCGGCAGTTCGAAGCGGCGATCCGCCTGTCCGAGGCCGAGATAGCTGTGTGCACCAA
The DNA here is from genome assembly GCF_900094735.1 of Saliniramus fredricksonii. Taxonomy (NCBI): domain Bacteria; kingdom Pseudomonadati; phylum Pseudomonadota; class Alphaproteobacteria; order Hyphomicrobiales; family Salinarimonadaceae; genus Saliniramus; species Saliniramus fredricksonii. The sequence goes on along the minus strand of NZ_FMBM01000001.1, from coordinate 1,337,949 downwards.
CCGAGTAGGCGCCCTGAAGGGTAAAGGTCGTCGTCGGCAGAGCCTCAAAGCTCACACCAGCCGTCAACGCATAGCCATAGGTGGTGCCCGGGATCGAGCCGCCACCGGCAGCAACGGCACCGGCCGGCGCGAAGCCACTGCGGATTTCAGTCAAAGCACCGGCAAGGTGTGCCGTGAAGCCACCATCGCTGTAACGCATCGCTGCAACGAAGTCAGGCATGCCACTGGACGCGTTGTCGAAGCCATAACCCACAACATCGCCGTCGATGGTGACGCCGTCATGATCCTCAAAAATGTCCCGATCAGATTCGGCACTGATTGTCAGGCTCACCGGACCGAGATCCGCAGTGTACGCGGCAAGCGGCCCACTGTTGATCGCCATCCACTGACCACCGGCGATGATCGGAGACCCGAAGCCGCGGAAGTACGTGCCGCGCTTACCGAGCGTCAGGCCCGCAAACTCGATGAAGCCCGAGTCGAGCGAAGTGCTGCCCGTGTCAACGAAGATCTCGGCATAGCTACGAAGCGTGCCGAATTCAGTCGCCGTGCGCGCGTCCAGCTGGATCGAACCACGAGCAAACTGGTTGAACTGACTCGTATCACGACCGCCGTCGCGGTTGATGCGGGTGCTCAATGTGTCAGCATCAGCGGGAACAGTGTTGTCGTAGGTGTTCCCATCAACGCTCCAGCCAGCATCAGTCCAGCGGCTTTCGTAACGCACGAAACCGCCAACGCGCAGGCAGGTATCCGTGCCGGGGATGTAGAAGTAACCGGTGCCGAATGCCGAGCAAACCTGCACGTAATCGACCGGAGCCGCCTTGCGCACGGGCAAGTCGGCGGCAACTGCAGAACCAACCGCGACAATGCCGGCGGCGGATCCGAGGAGAAGGCTCTTGACGAGCTTCATATCTGACCTCCAAAGTTTCGAGACCCTGGGGGGCCGGGTATTGCGCCTTGAACCTCGTCGAGACCCGAAAGCTTTCCCTTTTCCCCGCTTGACCCGCCACCGGTTCCGAACTCGCGGATACGGCGATGGCGCGTCACGACCGGGGACCCCCCGTCGCGGTTTTGACTATTGCGAGACGGCGGCCCGCAGATCAAGCCCATTTCCGCCACCATGCCGCCACCTGTGTGCCTTCCGGAACCGGTGTTGCATAAGCGCCACTCCGGAGGGGGTGAAATTAGGGTCTGGGTAAGGAATGGCGCGGTTTTGCACGGCGCCGGGGGCCTGATCCGAGAATCAGCAAGCATTGACCGCGCGATTCATCGATCCGTGTAACGCATGCGGTACAACGGATTCGGCAGTCGAGTCGGCTGATTCGCGGCGATCAGGCGGCGCGGTCTTCCGTGATCGCGGGATGACGCGGTCGACGGCCCTTGATGCGCGGGCCATTGGTGCCGGGCGCGTTTGGTCGAGGCACACGGCGTAACGATAACCATCGCTGCCTTCATTCACGCAATCCCCTCCGTCGCCATGGAGGGAGTCCGGCTTTGAGAACGAGCGCGTGTTGCGCCGAGGCGTTACGTTGAGACGCTCGGCATCGGTGCGGGGCGTGCTTCGCTCCTTCAGTGCACAGAGGAGAGGCAGGGGACCGGCCTGCATGGCGGGCGGTCTCGCCCCACGGCAGAGGCCACGATGGCCGCCCCTGTCCCGAGGAGGCCGGTCCCACGCTCACCCCGGCCTCAGGCCATGTACTGGCCGCCATTGATCGACAGGGTCGAGCCGGTGATGAAGCCGGCCTCGTCGGAGGCGAGGAAGACGACGCCGCGGGCAATTTCTTCCGCCTCACCAAGACGCCCGACCGGGATCTGCGGGATGATCTTGGAATTGAGCACATCCGCCGGCACGGCCTTGACCATCTCGGTACCGATATAGCCCGGCGCAATCACGTTGACGGTGATGCCCTTGGCGGCATTTTCCTGCGCAAGCGCCTTGGCGAAGCCGATCACGCCGGCTTTCGCAGCAGAGTAATTGCTCTGGCCCATCTGGCCCTTCTGGCCGTTGACCGAGGAAATCGCGATGATTCGGCCGAAGCCGCGCGACTGCATGCCCTCGATCACCGGGCGGGTCACCGTGAACATCGAATCGAGATTGGTGCGCATCACCTGTGTCCATTGCTCGTAGGACATGCGGTGAAACATCTTGTCGCGCGTGATGCCGGCATTGTTGACGACGATGTCGATCGGGCCGAGATCGCTTTCGATCTGCTTGATCGCATCCTCGCAGGCCTGCGCATCGGAGACGTCGAACTTGTAGACCGGAATGCCGGTCGCCTCCTTGAACTTGGCGGCCGCTTCGTCATTGCCGGCATAATTCGCCGCAACGCTGTAGCCCGCTTCCTTCAGACCCTTCGAGATCGCCTCGCCGATACCGCGGGTCCCGCCCGTCACCAATGCAACACGCCCCATGATCATTTCCTCCCAGAAACAGAAACTCGAGATTGAGAAACCCGGGCATGCTCCCAACATGCCCGGAACATCGTGTCAAGCCGGGGCGGCATGACCCCGGCCAGCAGCTTGCCGGCGCTGTTTGTCAGCGCTCGAGGCACATGGCGACGCCCATGCCGCCGCCGATGCAGAGCGTCGCGAGACCCTTCTTCGCATCGCGCTTGCCCATTTCATGCAGGAGCGTGACGAGGACGCGGGCGCCCGAGGCGCCGATCGGATGGCCGATGGCGATGGCACCGCCATTGACGTTCACGATCTCGGGATCCCAGCCCATATCCTTGTTGACGGCGAGCGCCTGGGCGGCGAAGGCCTCGTTGGCCTCGACGAGATCGAGATCGCCGACCTTCCAGCCGGCTTTCTCGAGCGCCTTGCGCGAGGCCGGAATCGGGCCGGTGCCCATGATCGCGGGATCGACACCGCAGGTGGACCAGGAGGCGATGCGCGCCAGCGGCGACAGGCCACGCTTTTCGGCTTCCGCCGCCGTCATCAGCACGACGGCCGCAGCGCCGTCATTGATGCCAGACGCATTGCCGGCGGTGACGCTGCCCTCCTTCGAGAAGGCGGGACGCAGCTTCTGCATGCCTTCGAGCGTGGCGCCGGCGCGAATGTATTCGTCCTGATCGACCACGGTGTCCCCCTTGCGGGTGGAGACAGTGAAGGGGGCGATCTCGTCGCTGAACCTGCCGGCCTTCTGCGCGGCCTCCGCCTTGTTCTGCGAGGCGACGGCGAAGGCGTCCTGCTCCTCGCGGGTCAACTGCCAGCGCGCGGCGACGTTCTCGGCGGTGTTGCCCATGTGATAGCCGTGGAAGGCGTCGATCAGACCGTCCTTGAGCATCGAATCCATCATCTTCAGATCGCCCATCTTCTGGCCGGAGCGCAGATAGGCGACATGCGGGGCCTGGGACATCGATTCCTGCCCGCCCGCGACGATGATGTCGGCATCGCCGTTGGCGATCTGCTGCATGCCCAGCGCCACGGCGCGCAGGCCCGAACCGCAGAGCTGGTTGAGCCCCCAGGATGTCGCCTCCTGCGGGATGCCCGCCTTCATCGCGGCCTGGCGCGCCGGGTTCTGGCCCTGGCCGGCGGCGAGGATCTGACCGAGGATCACCTCGTTGACCTCTGCACCTTCGACCTTCGCGCGCTCCAGCGCCGCGCTGATGGCGCCCGCACCGAGCTCATGCGCCGGGACGCTCGCGAATGCGCCGTTGAACGAGCCCACCGCCGTGCGTGCGGCGGAGACGATGACGATATCCTGGCTTGCCATGATGCCTTCCATTCCCTTTTGGTCGTTTGCTCGATAGGGACCGGCGCGGATCAATCCGCGCAAGATCTGCTTGGAGCGATCAAAGCAGGCGAGGCAATGAAGTCAAGGGCGGGCGAATGCGAATATGCACAGCCGACGCTCCCGGCGCCCTGCCCTCACCAGCGAATCAGCGCACTGCCCCAGGTGAAGCCGCCGCCGATCGCCTCCAGCATGACGAGATCGCCGCGCTTGATGCGCCCGTCCTTCACCGCCACGTCGAGCGCCAGGGGGATCGAGGCGGCGGAGGTGTTGCCGTGGCGATCGACGGTGATCACCACCTTCTCGCGGGCGATGCCGAGCTTGTCGGCTGAGGCGTCGATGATGCGCTTGTTGGCCTGATGCGGCACGAACCAGTTGAGCTCTTCGGCGCTGGTCCCCGTGAGCGCGAAGGCGGCCTCGACCACGTCGGTCACCATGCCGACGGCGAAGCGGAAGACCTCGCGTCCCTCCATGCGCAGGCAGCCCGTGGTCTTGGTCGAGCCCGGCCCGCCATCGACATAGAGCTTGTCGCGATAGCGCCCGTCGGAGCGCAATTGCGTGGTCAGAACGCCGCGATCGCTGCTGGCGCCGGCGCCGTCCTGCGCCTCCAGCACCACCGCCCCGGCCCCGTCGCCGAACAGCACGCAGGTGGTGCGGTCGGACCAGTCGAGGATGCGCGAGAAGGTCTCCGCGCCGATCACCAGCGCACGCCTGTGCGCACCCGCCTTGAGGAAATTATCCGCCGTGGCGATGGCATAGACGAAACCGGTGCAGACCGCCTGCAGATCGAAGGCGGCGCCATGATGCATGCCGAGCCCGGCCTGGATCTGCGTCGCGGTGGAGGGGAAGGTGTTGTCCGGTGTCGATGTGGCACAGATGATCAGGTCGATATCATCGACACCAAGCCCTGCATCGGCGAGGGCGGCCTGCGCAGCCTTGATGCCGAGCACCGAGGTGGTCTCGTCTTCCGCCGCGATATGGCGCTGGCGGATGCCGGTGCGCTGGGCGATCCAGGCATCGGAGGTCTCGACGACGGCTTCAAGCTCGGCATTGGTCACGGCCTTGCGCGGGAGCGCGGAACCACAGCCGACGACGACGGAACGTTTGAATGTCACTGTCTCACATCCTCAGGACGCGGTGGCGATCGGGGTCTCGTCGAGCATGTCCCGGATCGTCCGCATCAATTGGTAATGCGCCATGTCATAGGCGATGTCGATGGCGGCGGCGACGCCCTTCACATCGGCCCCGCCATGGCTCTTGATCACGACGCCCTCCAGCCCGAGGAAAACACCACCATTCGCGCGGCTTGGATCCATCTTCGCCCGAAGAGCATCGAAGGCGGGTCTGGCCAGGAGATAGCCCAGCTTGGCCCGCCAGGTGCGGCCCATCGCCGAGCGCAGATATTCGCCGATCTGCTTGGCGGTGCCCTCGGCGGTCTTGAGCGCGATATTGCCGGTGAAGCCTTCCGTCACCACCACGTCGACGGTGCCCTTGCCGATATCGTCGCCCTCGACGAAGCCGCGGTAATCGAGATTGGGCAGATTGGCCTCGCGCAGGGTGCGCCCGGCTTCCTTGACCGCCTCGATCCCCTTGATCTCCTCGCGCCCGACATTGAGCAGGCCGACGCCGGGGCGCTCCATGTCGAAGACGATGCGCGCCATGGCCGCGCCCAGCACCGCGAGATTGACGTAATGGCTCGCATCCGCACCGATGCTGGCACCGACATCGAGCACGATGCTCTCGCCGCGCACGGTCGGCCAGATCGCCGCGATGGCGGGGCGCTCCACCTGCGGCATGGTCTTGAGGCAAAACATCGACATGGCCATCAGCGCGCCGGTATTGCCGGCGGAGAGGCAGGCATCGGCCTCATCGTCGCGCACGGCCTGGATGGCCCGCCACATCGAGGATTTGTAACGCCCCAGACGCAGCGCCTGGCTCGGCTTCTCGTCCATCTTGATGGAAACGTCGGTATGCGTGAACGCACTCGCCGCCTTCAGGGCGGGATGCCCATCGAGCAGGGGTTCCACCTGCGCCGCATCGCCATAGATGACGAAACGCATCTGCGGGTGACGCTGCAGCGCCATGGCGGCACCGGGAATCACGACCTCGGGCCCGTGATCGCCGCCCATCGCGTCGATGGCGATTCGCACGGGCCTGGCTTCGGCCGCGCGCTGCGCTGCCCTGCCCGCGTCACGGGCGTTTGTCGCGGTGGAATCCTGCATGAACGATCTGCAACTCGGTTTCGCCGGCGCGACAGCACATGCCTGCCGCAAGGGCGGGACCATAGCGCCATGGCGCCCCGGCGCAACCGGAATTTCGAATTTGCGGGTGTGGGGCGGGAGTGCAATCGCGCAAGCGCGGGCTCCTCCGGGAGCCCGCTGGGTGACGAAACGGAACCCCTCACCCCTCCCGCCATCACTCCGTGATGCGCAGCCGGGAGACCTGCTGGCCGATATTCATGAAGGCGTTTTCCAGGGCTGCGGTGTTGCGCGCCATGAAGAAATTCGACGGGCTCGAGGCGCAGCGGCGGAACATGTCGAGGACGGAGGCATTGCTCTCGTTGTAGACGACCGTGAAGATCTCGATCCCCTGTTGCTTCATCTGCGTACACATTTGTCCCGTCCAGTCGTTGAGCCTGCGCTCCGCCGCCCCCTGGCTGGTCGCCCCGTCGATCCGCCCGTTTGCGAGGAAGTTGTAGGAGCCGTAATCCGAGCGCGTGAATTCGTTGCGTGCACCATAGGAGACGTTGCGGCCGTCGGTCATCAGGACGAGGAATTTCTGCTGCCCGCGCTCCCCGAAAGGCGCGGCCTGCGTGTAGGGCGCTTCCGGCGAGAGCACGCGCCAGCCCCAGGCGAGGCCCTCGGCGATATTGGTCCCGGAGCCGTTCCAGAAATTCATCGCATCGATGCCCGTGCGCACCGTCGCAAAATCCGCGCTCAGCGGCACGATGGGCGTGGGACAGGCACGGTTGGGGCCGATGGTGAGCGGGCCGCCGTCATCGACGCTCATCTGTGCGGGGTCGATGTATTTCAAGGTCGCGCGCAGACGCTCCTCGTCGGTTCCCGTGACCGCGTCGTCGAGCCAGGAATTGTTGAACCGCGTGGGGCTGTTGCCGCCCCGGTTCATGCGGTCACCCGGCTCGTCCGGGGCGAAATAGGGCACGAACAGCGTATCGGGATTGGCCGGATCAGGCGGCACCGGCGTCAGATTGTAAGGCGCGGGCCGTGCTTCGACGCAGCCCTTCCATTCGGTCCCCGATTGTTCGAACAGATACATGTGATGCGGATACCGGTCGGCGGCGCGGCAGCGCTCGCGCTTGGCGATGGCCGGGGCGCCCTTGCCCTGATTCTTGCAGGCCTGCCCGCCGCCGGCGCCGTTGCCGGTGGCGTTGCTGCCGAAACCCTCGGGAAGTTCTTCGGGCCGCTCGCCGTTGCGCCGCCGCTCGCGCAGCGGATCGTCGATGAAGTTCCAGCCGTTATAGAGCGCCTGCCCGTCCATATCGATCCAGGCGGGATCGAAGCCTTCGCCCTTGATATTGACCGCAGTGACAAAGGGCACGAGGCTGATGCGGATATCCTGTTCCTCACCGCGCCCGCCTTCGACGGCATCGACGAGCGCATGCGAGGCGCGCTTGAGCGCATTGATGCCGCGCGACCCCATCGACCCGGTATTGTCGAGCACGACGGCGATTTCGAGAGCCTCCTTCGCCCTGAAGGCCGAAGATGACGCGCTCAGTTGCTCGATGCCCAGATGATGCATGAAGAACAGCCGCACATCCGCTTCGACGCGACCGTCGATCCGAACGAAATTCAGACCGCTCTCGACATCGACATCGATTTCCGTGACCGTGAAATTCCCGCCGGCAAGGTTGTTCTCCAGATATTGCCTGAAGACCGCCTCGCGCTCCATGTCCGTCTCGACGTCGCGCGCGGCCAGCAGCGCGGCCACATCGACGGATTTCTGCAGCTGCGTCTTGACGTTGAGCATATAGGCCCCGTCCACCGCAGCACCGACGAAGGCAAAGACCACCGGCAGGGACAAGGCAAACAACATCCCGACATTGCCGCCGGTCGCCATGCAGAATTTCGAGCGCACCATCGGATCCTCTCCTTCGCTGCATCTGTTGAAACACATTCGTATTGCCGTTACGTAAACTGCACATTGCGCCAGAGCGGGGCCATGCTGGTCACAGCCCGCAGAGATGATATCCGGAACATTTGGATTGATAGTTGAAATATCAGAGTTGCCGGCTTAACATGCAATTCACTCGATTGAGAAGGATACAATGATCACTTCGGCTCAAATGCGTGCCGCCCGGGCGCTGCTCGGCATCGACCAGAAGACCCTGGCCGAAATGGCCGGGCTGTCCGTGCCGACGATCCAGCGCATGGAATCGGGCGGCGGTGACGTGCGGGGCGTGGTGGACAGCCTGACGAGGGTCGTGCGGGCCCTCGAACATGCGGGGATCGAATTGATCGCAGAAGGCGCGACCAGTGCGGCGGGCGGGCGCGGCGTGCGGCTGCGGCGCCCTTCCAATCCTCCCGGAGAATGAATCGCGACGGCGACCGCCGACAGACAGCCGACGATCCCGCCGCATGCCCTTGCAAGGTGCGGCCCATCATGACCAGGACGACGACGGCAACGCGCGATGCGCCCAGCTTCGCCGAGATGTTCACCCCGAAGCTCTGGACGGTGCTGCGCGAAGGCTATGACGCGCGGCATCTTCGCGCGGATGCCGTTGCCGGCCTGACCGTCGCCATCGTGGCGCTGCCGCTGTCGATGGCCATCGCCATCGCGTCCGGGGCGAGCCCGGCTCAGGGGCTCTATACGGCCATCATCGGGGGCTTTCTGGTGTCGCTCCTCGGCGGCTCCCGGTTCCAGATCGGGGGCCCGGCCGGCGCCTTCATCATTCTCGTGGCGGGGACCGTCGCCGAACACGGCATGGACGGGCTGATCCTGGCGACCTTCCTGTCCGGGCTGATGCTGGCCGGCACGGGCTTGCTGCGGCTCGGGACCTTCATCAAGTTCATCCCGTTTCCGGTCACGGTCGGTTTCACCGCCGGGATCGCGGTCATCATTCTCGCCAGCCAGATCAGCCCGCTCCTCGGCTTGTCGCCGGATGACGAACCGGGCGAACTGGTGGCGAAGCTCGGCGCCCTGTGGGATGCGCGCGCCGACGTCACCCCGGCTGCCATCGGCTTGTCGCTCGTGACCATCGCCCTCATCCTCGGCATCCGCACGTGGCGCCCGAAATGGCCAGGCATGCTGATCGCGATCGGCGTCGTGGCCGTGGCGAGCACCCTGATCGACCTGCCGGTCGAAACCATCGGCACCCGGTTCGGCGGTATTCCCTCGTCCCTGCCGCTTCCCGCCCTGCCCGAGATCTCGCTCGCCCGGATCGTGGCGGTGCTGCCTGCGGCGATCGCCTTCACCCTGCTCGGGGCGATCGAATCGCTGCTCTCCGCCGTCGTCGCGGACGGCATGACCGGGCGCCGCCACAGATCGAATTGCGAATTGGTGGCACAGGGCGTGGCGAATCTCGGCTCGTCCCTGTTCGGCGGGTTCTGCGTCACCGGCACGATCGCGAGAACCGCCACGAATGTGCGCTCGGGCGCGCATGGGCCGGTGGCCGGCATGCTGCACGCGCTCTTTCTGCTGGCATTCATGCTGATTGCCGCCCCCGTCGCGGCCTATATTCCGCTCGCGGCCCTGGCCGGGGTGCTCGTCATCGTGGCCTGGAACATGATCGAGCGACCGGCCATTGCAGTGCTGCTGCGCTCGGGCCGGGGCGAGGCGCTCGTGCTGGCCGCGACGTTCTTCCTCACGATCTTCCGGGATCTGACCGAGGCGATCATCGTCGGCGTCGCGCTGGGCTCGGTGCTGTTCATCCAGAGAATGAGCCGCACGACGGCAATCTACCGGGATATCCCGCTGGTCGGGCGAGACGAGGCGGATACGGCGCGATCGCGGGACGCCCATGACGAGACGGTCACGGCCGATCCCGATATCGTCGTCTACCGCATTACCGGTGCGCTGTTCTTCGGGGCCACGGCCTCGATCGGTTCGGTGCTCGACCGCATCGAGGACCGTCACAAGGCACTGATCGTGGATTTTTCTGCCGTCCCGTTTCTCGATTCGACCGGCGCGCACATGATCGAAGGGCTCGCCCGCAAGGCGCGAAGCCGCAAGGTCGAACTCTGGCTCACCGGCACCAGCCGGCCCATGCGCCGGGAATTGCTGATGCACGGCCTGAAAAAGCCGCTGGTGCGTCACGCCGCGAGCGTCGATCATGCGCTTGCCAGCCTGAACCGCCGGCAAGCACTTGCGCCCCCGGCTGGCGGCTGATCACCATCGGCGCAACCCGCCGGTCATGCGCCACGAATGCGGAACCGGACGCGGCTTGCACCTCGGCCCGGGCACACCCGATGCCGGGACGCTTCGTCATGGCAATTCAGGCTGCGGCATGCGCGCCGCCGGAGCGCCGGGTGCGGCTGTTGTGCGCCGCGCCGTCTGCATCCTCGCTTTCCGCAACGTCCATCGCGGGCAGCGCGTTCATGACGCGCGAGGCCGGCAGCGTCATGATCACCTCGGTGCCTTCGCGCGGCGCCGAGGTCAGCTGGAAATGACCGCCATGCATCTCCACAAGGCCCTTCACGATCGGCAGGCCGAGTCCCGAGCCCTGCTCGGCGGTCTTGAGCGCCCAGGTGCCGCGCCCGAAGGAGGACATGATGATCGGGATCTCTTCCGCCGGAATGCCGGGGCCGTTGTCGCGGATCGAGACGTATTGCCCGCCCGAGGAGGTCCAGCCCGCCTTGATCACGATCTCGCCGCCCGGCGGGGTGAATTTCACCGCATTGGAGAGAATGTTGAGAATGATCTGGCGCATCGCGCGCTCATCCGCCCAGATGCGTGGCAGCGTCGGGTCGATCATCGCCTTGATGGTCTGCTCCTTGGCGCGGGAGCGCAGGTTCATCATGTGGCGGCAATCATCGATCATGTAGGACAGCAGCAGCGCTTCCTCGTTGAGTTCGTAGCGCCCCGCCTCGATGCGCGACAGGTCGAGGATCTCGTTGATCAGGTTGAGCAGATGCTGCCCGCTGGAATGGATATCGGCGGAATAATCCTTGTAGGTCCTGTTGCTGTGCTCGCCGAAGACCTCGTCCTTCATCACCTCCGAGAAGCCGAGAATGGCGTTGAGGGGCGTGCGCAATTCGTGGCTCATCGTGGCGAGGAAGCGGGATTTGGCCAGGTTGGCCTCCTCCGCACGCCGGCGCGCCTCGTCGGAATTGGCCTTGGCCTCCTCCAGCTCGAAGAACAGCTTGTCCTTTTCCGCCCGCGAACGCAGCGTCGCGAGCGCGCTCGAATAGAGCCGACGGGCGAGGAAGACGAAGAAGATCTGCGCGCTGATCGTCATGGCCGCCATCATCGCGGCATCGACATTGCGCACGCTCATGGCGTGCGCGAGGACCACGACGGAAAGCGGCAGCAGGCCGGCATAGACCGCTGCCGGCAGCGTCGCCGAGAGCATGGCCGTCACGGCAGAGGCCATCAGCGTGACGAACAGGACGAAACTGTCGGAGCCCGGTGCCGGCGCATTCGCCAGCGCCTGAACCAGCAGTGCCCAGGAGGCGCCCTGCAACGCTTCGCCGATGACGAAGACGCGATGCCAGTAGCCCAGCCGGGTATCGTCCTCCCCCTGGCGCAGGAGCCGGCGCGAGAGCATCACCATCAGCCCGATGGTCAGGGCGATGACGCCGAAGAGCAATCCCGCCGTTTCGAGCGGCAGCCAGAAGGAAGCGACGGCCCCGCCGGCTGCGGCGAGAACGAAGAGCGGGATGGCCGCACCGGTGCGGTATTGTGCGAAAAGCCGCAGGAATTCGAGCTCGAACGAGCGTTCCAGACCGACGGCGGAGGTCAGCCGCTCGCGTGCCGCACGCATGTTGTGCGCGGCCTTGCGACGCCGCTGTGCGTCGCCATCAAAGGGTGCGGTTTCCGGCGGTGTTGCCGTCACCGTCTCTCTGCTCATGCAAAAAACCAGTACCGTTAACGGTTTACGCAGCGATTCGCGTTATGACATTCGCCAGAATGCGCAGAATTCGTTAATGTTGGCCTCATGATCATCGACCCGCAGCAAAAAAAATCCGAACGCGCCCATGCCCTGCGGCGGCGGGCCGGCCGGCGCGCGCGCCGGCGCATGATGCGCAATCTCTCGGCGCGCGGGCGTCCGGGATCGCGGCGGCTGCTCGCGCTGATGGCGCTCGTGATCGGCGCCATGGTGATCTATCTGCTCGCCGTCGATCGTGGCAGCGAGGCCGTGCTCGGCCATGCCACCGCCCTGCGCGGCGATGTCATCGCGGTCGCGGGGACCAGCTACCGGCTGGCGGGAATCGCCGCGCCGCCACCGGAAATGTTCTGCCGCCGCGACGATCTCGATTACCGTTGCGGCGCGGCGGCCCGCGATGCCCTCGCCGCCCTGATCGACGAAGATCCGGTGCGCTGCGTGCCCGGCGATACCCGGCGCAGCGGCATCACCGTGGCGCGCTGTTTCGTCGACGGGCGCGACCTGGCCGGCGCGATGGTGCTCGCCGGCCATGCGCTGGCGGGGGAGACCTATCGCAACGAGGAGATGGAAGCCCGGGCCGAGAAGCGCGGCATGTGGTCGGGGCGATTCGAGGAGAGCATGATCCGTGCCCGGCTGAATTGACTCCGCCCTGCCTATTGCCGCAGCGGAACTGACACGCCGGCAGCCGCGTTACAGGCTTGTTACCGCAACGATGCCGGGCACGGCGTGCCGGAATTCACGGCGGTTCCGAGGACCCCTTCGAGGGTTGTACCGAGACCCTTCTTCCACTATAGGCCCGGCATGTCCGGGCCTTTTTTTATACGTCGGGCATGACCGGGTTTTTGTCCCGACATGCCCCGCAATTGACCCCATGCCGGCGCTGTGCTCCCCTTCTTTCAAACGGGGGTCAATGATGAAGCTCTATGATGGCGGTCGTGCGCCCAATCCCAGACGGGTGCGCATCTATCTGGCGGAAAAGTGTATCGAGGTGGCGACGCAGCCCGTCGATATCGGGGCGCTGGCGCAGCGCTCGCCGGAATTCACGGCGCTCAATCCGATGCAGCGCACGCCCGTGCTCGTCCTCGACGATGGCGCCGTGATCGCCGAATCGATCGCCATCTGCCGCTATTTCGAGGAACTCTTCCCCAAGCCGTCGCTCTTCGGCACCGGCGCCCTTGAGCGCGCGCAGGTGGAGATGTGGCAAAGGCGGGTGGAATTCGGTCTGCTCGACACGGTTGCGGCCGTATTCCGCCACCTGCATCCCGCCATGGCCGAGATGGAGGTGCCGCAAGTGCCGGAATGGGGGGAGGCCAACAAGCTGAAAGTGCAGAAATTCCTGGCCCTTCTGGATGAGCGGCTTGCCAGGACCGAATTCCTCGCAGGCGATTTCAGCATCGCCGACATTACCGGCCTCGTGGCGCTCGATTTCATGAAACCGGCAAAGCTGACCATTCCGGAGGAATTCACCCATGTCAGGCGCTGGCACGGCGCCCTGAAGGCGCGCCCGAGTGCCGCCGCCTGAACGGGATCGCTCCATGGCGAAGGCGCCGATGCCGGAATCCGGCGATCTCGATATGGTGATCGGGCAGTTGCGCGCCTGTCGCATCTGCCGGGATGCGCCCCGGTTCGGCCCTCCCCTGCCGCATGATCCGCGCCCGATCATACAGGCGGATGCGCGCGCACGCATCCTGATCGCGAGCCAGGCGCCGGGCAACCGCGCCCATCTCAGCGGCCTGCCCTTCCATGACCCGTCCGGCGTGCGGCTGCGTGACTGGCTCGGCCTCGACGAGGCGCAGTTCTACGATCCCGCCCGCATCGCCATCGTGCCGATGGGCCATTGCTTTCCCGGCTACGATGCCAAGGGCGGGGATCTGCCGCCGCGCCGCGAATGCGCGCCCGCCTGGCGTGAGACGGTGCTGAGCCGGCTGCCCCGGATCGCCCTGGTCCTGACCATCGGCATCCATGCCCAGCGCTACCATCTCGGCAAGTCGATGGGCGCGAGCCTGACCGAAACCGTGCGGAACTGGCGCGACTACTATCCCGGCGCCCGCGAACCGCGTATCCTGCCGCTGCCGCATCCGTCCTGGCGCAACAATGCCTGGCTGCGCAAAAACCCGTGGTTCGCAGCCGAACTTTTGCCCATCCTGCGTGAAGATGTCGCGGCGCTGATGACTGACGCCGCGCGCGCGGAGGAAAACCGATGAGCGAACCCGTGATCACCAGCACCCGCGAGGATGCCGTCGCGATCATCACCCTGAACCGCCCGGCGCGTCTCAACGCCCTCACCTCGCAGATGCACGCAGAGCTGCGCGCAGCGCTTGCCGAACACGCTGCGGACGAGCAGGTGCGCGTCGTCATGCTCACGGGCGCGGGCCGCGCCTTCTGCGCCGGCCAGGATCTCACTGCCGAATTGCCGCTCGGCCCGGACGGGCGCGCCGATCTGGAAGAGACGCTCCTGCGCGAATACAATCCCCTCGTCCTGACGCTCGCCGATTATCCCAAACTCACCATCGCCGCGCTGAACGGCCCGGCGGCGGGGGCGGCGGCGAATATCGCGCTCGCCTGCGACATCGCGATCGCGGCACAGTCGGCGAATTTGCAGCAGGCCTTCGCGAAGATCGCACTCCTGCCCGATGCGGGCGGGACCTGGATCCTGCCGCGGCTCGTGGGGCCCAGACGCGCGCTCGCCCTGATGCTCACCGCCGAGCCGGTTTCCGCCGGGGAGGCGCTGCGCATGGGGCTCGTGGCCAAGGTCTTTCCCGATGAGAGCTTTCCAGCCGATGCGCGCGCCTTCGCGCAGAGCCTCGCCGCCGGCGCGCCGCTTGCGCAGCAGGCGATGAAACAGGCCGTGCGCGAGAGCCTCGACAACGATCTGGCGAGCCAACTCAATCTCGAAGCGCGGCTGCAGGCGAAACTGGGCCGCAGTGACGATTTCGAGGAGGGTGTCACCGCCTTCAGGGAAAAGCGCAAGCCGGTCTTTACGGGGCGCTGAGCCGGCCTGCGAACCGATCACGACCCTTCAAGAAAAAAGGCCAGTTCCACGCGGGGAACTGGCCTGAAAAGTTGGTCCGGTTTCGACTGGGAGTGTCGGAAACCTTCCAGAGGGGAACGGCCGAAACGGAAAACCGCCGGGAGGAATGGCGGCTCCGTTGCCTTCAGCCACGGGTGATATGACGCGCAGCCTGCCTTTTTGCAATGCACCGGGTCGCGCAACAGATATGCACGCTGCGCATGTCTTGGTCACATTTACGCCATGAGCTGCTGCGACATGCCGGCATTGCGGGACGAAGAAATGATCTTGCGACTTTTTCGGATCCTACGCAATGATCATGCAAGCTGCCGATGCGCTCTTGCGTTCGTGCAACGGCGCTTTGCAGGAAAATCGTACACAATCCGGCCGATGTCGCAGCGTCCCCGCTCAATAGGTCCAGCGCTGCGCCTTCGAGACGAGGAAGTCGCGAAAAACCTGAACACGGGCCACGGAACGCATCTCCTCGGCGTAGACGAGGTAGGATTCCAATGCCGGCATCTCGATATCACGCAGAACCTGGACCAGCTGGTTGTTCTGATCGGTGACGTAATCGGGCAGGACGGCGATTCCCGCCCCGTTCTCCACCGCCGTCTTCAGGCCGCTGATATTGTTGATCACGCAGCGATAGGGACGCGGATTGCGCAGATCGCGCCCTGCCGTGGCGAGCCAGTGCACACCCAGCAGATAGGAGGGCTGATCGCCGCCGAAGGCGAGCAGGCGGTGATCGTCGAGCTCCTCCAGCGCCTTTGGCTCACCGAAGCGCTTGATATAGTCGGGCGAGGCGTAGACGTGGAAATGCACCGTGAAGAGCCGGCGCTGGATCAGGTCCGGCTGTGTCGGCTGACGCAGCCGGATCGCTACATCCGCCTCGCGCATGGCGAGATCGAGCTCTTCGTTGGAGAGCAGCATCTCGACGCTGATATCCGGGTAGAGATCCATGAATTCAGGGATGCGCTGGGTCAGCCAGAGCGAGCCAAGCCCCACCGTCGTGGTCACCTTCAGCGTGCCGGAGGGGCGCTCGCTGGTCTCGGAGAGCCGCGCCCGGGTGCTCTCCAGCCGCATTTTCATGTCACGGGCAGCGCGAAACAGAAGGTCACCCTGCTCTGTCAGGAGCAGGCCGCGCGCATGCCGGTGGAACAGCGGCGCGTGCAATTCCCGCTCCAGCGCGCTGATCTGGCGGCTCACGGCGGATTGACTCAGGCCGAGATCCTCACCGGCGCGCGTGAACGAGCCGGCCTCCGCCACCGTGAAGAAGATGCGGACCTTGTCCCAATCCAAAATACGTCCCCCGTCTTCGCCCCAGTCGACATCGCCTCCGGCTGCGGCAGTATCGACATGTCTTACCCGCACGCCGCAACAGCTTCGACATCCGATCTTGGCCGGGCGGCCGCGCGAGGGCAAGGGGGAAGGCGCGCAATCGCACCCTCATGCGGCATCATCAGCACAGAAGAAGACCAGCCGGGCGATGGCGAGATCAGCCTCGAAGGCGCGCCCGATGGCGACGAGTCCGATCCTGTGCAGCCGCTCCAGCCGCAACGGCGCCTCGGTGCGATGGGCGGTAAAAGCGGAAAACGGCAAGGTGACCTGCCGCCATTCAGGGCCTGCATGAAAGCGCGCGCGGAAGGATTGCCATGGCCGGTCGAGATCGCGGGTGCGCAGGTGGACATTGTAGTCCTCGCCATTGCCGCAAACCGTCAGACCAAGACCCGCCATGCCGGACGCGTCGAAAACCTCGCCATCGGGTGCGAGATCGAGGGCCATCTGCAGGAAGCCGCCGTTGTTTTCGAGGCTCACGCTGCCGCGCATGCGCCGTGCTGCGCGCCCGGCCACGGTCTCCTGCGTCAGCGTGCCGCGCGAGACACCGCCCATGACCGTATCGCCGACCAGCCGCCAGGCCCTGCCGAGGCGGCTGGTCCCGCTGTCGACGTCGTCGATGATCAGTTCGCGCATTGCCCCTCTCCCGCTCGCCGCATTGCGAAGCCGCATATCGCACCTGCGTGATGACGCACCCATGCGAAGCGGCCTGCATCTTGCTAAGCCTGCCCTCGGCGTGTTCAATCACGCAAGGTGCCGCGGGGCAATCCGGCGGCGGTATCAATCCATGAGGGGCGGCGCGGAGAAAAAAAGCCGGCGAGGTCGGGAAATCCGTGCACGGACAGGGAGCATTACCATGAGAAGACGCAGTTTTCTGATCGGCGGCGCGGCCACCGGCATCAGCCTGATGGCCGCACCGGCGATCCTGCGGGCGCAATCGGCACCGCTCAAGATCGGCACCTATGGCGGCTACTTCCAGGACAGTTTCGACGCCCATATCTTCCCCGATTTCACGGCGGAGACCGGGATCGAGGTTGAATCGATCGGCCAGCCGACGGGCGAGGCCTGGCTGGTGCAGCTGCAACAGGCCGCCCGCGCGGGCCAGGCGCCGGCGGATGTCTCGATGATGGCGCAGGTGGCGCGCATTCGCGGCCAGAGCGCCGGTTTGTGGGCCGAACTCGACCCGGATGCGGTGCCCAACCGCGCCAACCTGCCCGAGCATTTTGTCCATGCCTATGATGACGGGCGCTTCTACGGCACCGGCGCGGTGAGCTGGTACATCACGCTGGTGACCAATACCGATATCTATCCCGAGCCTCCGACCTCCTGGCAGGCCCTGTGGGATCCCGCCAATCGCGACCGCCTCGGCCTGCTGGCGCTTGCCTCCAACTCCTTCCTTCTGGAGATTACCGCGACGACCCATTTCGGCGGCACGGAGATCCTCGCCGACGAGGACGGCGTCATGCAGGTGCTCGAGAAGCTCTCGGAAGTGCGCGACAATGTGCGCCTGTGGTATCGCGATGAAGGCCAGTTCCAGCAGGCGCTGGAATCCGGCGAGATTCCCATGGGGCAGTACTACCATGACGTGACCGGCCTCGCCGCCGCCGACGGCCAGCCCGTGCGTTCGACCTTCCCGGAGGAAGGTGCCGTGCTCGATTCCGGCTCCTGGGTGGTTTCCAGCGCATCCGACGCGATTGATCGCGCCCAGATCTTCATCGATTACATGGCCCGACCGGAGATCCAGGCCAAGCTCGCGCGCTTCGTCGGCACCGCGCCGACCGTGGCACGGGAACTGACCGATCTGACGGATGAGGAATTCAACGCCGTCGCCTCCGATCGCACGCCGATCCTGCCCTATTACGATCTCTACGTGGAGCGCGCGGACTGGGTGAATCAGCAATGGTCGGAGATGATCACGGGCTGAGCCGCGTCATCGCATCCGCATGACCGCCCGATCTCTGTCAGGGGGGCCGGCTTCCGGGCCGGCCCCGTTTCCGGAAAAGCGCATGACGGCTTTGTCACTTCGGGGCATGAGCAAGCGTTTCGGCAGCCTCGCCGCTGTCGACGACGTCTCAATCGAAATCCCCGCCGGCTGTTTCGTCTGCCTGCTCGGCCCGTCCGGCTGCGGCAAGACGACCCTGTTGCGGCTGATCGCCGGGCTCGAGGAGCCGAGCGGCGGGAGCCTGCATGCGGGCGGGCGCGAGATCACGACACTGGCCTCGAACCGCCGCGATTTCGGCATGGTCTTCCAGTCGCTCGCGCTCTTCCCGCATCTCGATGTCGCCGACAACATCGCCTATCCGCTGGCGATCAGGGGGCATGGACGGCGCGCGCGGATGGACCGGGTGGCGGCGTTGCTCGAACTCGTGCAATTGCCGGGGCTCGGTGCGCGGCGCATCCATCAATTGTCCGGGGGACAGCGCCAGCGTGTGGCCATCGCGCGTGGCCTCGCCATCGATCCGAAGGTCTTCCTGCTCGATGAGCCGCTCTCGGCCCTCGATGCCAATCTGCGCGAGCACATGCAGGTGGAACTGCGCCAGCTGCAACAGCGCCTCGGCGTCACCACCCTCGTCGTCACCCATGATCAGAAGGAAGCCCTGACCATGGCGGATCTGGTGATCGTGATGAATGAGGGGAAGGTGCAGCAGGCCGGCGCGCCGATGGAGATCTATCGCGACCCGGCCAACGCCTTCGTCGCCGGCTTCATCGGCCAGTCGAACCTGCTGCCCTGTACGCTGGAATCGGACGGCAGCGTCGATCTCGGCGGCACGCGGCTCGCGCTCGATCCGCAGGACCGCGTCAAGACCAGACCCGGCCCGGCCATGCTCTCGATCCGCCCGGAGGATCTGCGGCCTGATCCGCAGGGGCCGATCACGGCACGCGTCGCCTTCATCCGCGATCTCGGCGAGAGCGTGCAGATCGCGCTGGATTTCGGCGAGACGCGGCTGCAGGCGGTCTTCGCTCCCCGCGAACGTCCCGCCGTCGCGATCGGCGATGCTCTGCGCCTCGCACCGGCGCCGGGCGGTATCGTCGTTCTTGCGCCGCCGGAGGCGCCGGCATCATGAGCGGGAACGCGGTTCATGAAGTGCCCGCGAGCAGCGTTTCCGAGAAGGCCGTGCCGGGCTGGTTCGGCCTTGTTCCCGCGATCACGCTCGGCGTTCTCTTCCTCATTCCCTTCGCCATCATGCTTTCGGTGAGCGTGGCGCACCGGGTGCCGGGCGGGTTCTTCGAGCCGGGATTCGAATGGACGAGCTATGAGCGGCTGCTCTCCCCGTTCTTCGGGCGCATCCTCTATACCTCGGTGGCGCTCTCCGCCGGCGCGGCCGTCATCTGCATCGTGCTCGCCTTTCCCTTCACGGTCTTTCTCGCGGGCATGCGCCACCGGGTGCAGACGCTGGTGCTGGTGGCGTTGCTCGCCGTGCTGTCGCTCTCGGAAGTGATCATCGGCTTCTCGATCTCGACGCTCCTGTCGCGCACGGCCGGGATCGGCAATCTCTTCGCCGCGCTCGGGCTGATCGACGGGCCGCGCTCCTATACGCCGGGGCTGTTCGCGCTGATGACGGGGCTTTGCTACCTCGCCTTTCCCTATGCGGTGCTGGTGCTCTACCCGCCGGTTTCGCGGCTCGATCCTGAATTGCGCGATGCGGCGCGGATGATGGGGGCGGGCCCCTTGCGCATCTTCTTCACGGTGACGGTGCCGCTGATGCGCGCGCCCGTGCTCGGCGCGGCGATCCTCGTCTTCGTCTTTACCCTGGGTGCCTATCTGCTGCCGCAGGTGCTCGGACGTCCGAACCACTGGACCTTGTCGGTCCACATCACCGACCAGGCGATCTTCCAGTCGAACCTGCCCTTCGCGGCGGCAATGGCGATCGTGCTCCTGCTGGTCGCGCTTCTGCTTGTGGGGCTGACGTTGCTTCTGGGGCGTGAGAACGGGGGGCGGCGATGACGCACGGACTCAGGCTGTTCTATGTCTGCTTCATTCTCTTCCTGCTCGCCCTGCCGATCATCGTGGTGACGGGGATCTCGCTGAACGAGGGCCGCAGCCTGCGCTTTCCGCCCGAAGGGCTCTCGCTGCGCTGGTACGGGGCCCTGTTCCGGGAGGGTGACTGGCTGGAGCCGCTGCGGCATTCGCTGATCATCGCCTCCTGCGCCGCCGCGCTCTCTGTGGCGATCGCACTGCCGCTGGCTCTGTACGTCTGGTCGCGCGGCAACTGGCTCGGGCGAGCGCTGCACACATTGGGCGTCGCCCCCTTCATGCTGCCGCCGGTGATCACGGCTCTGGGATTCCTCGTCTTCTGGGTGTCGGTGGGGATGTACGGGCAGATGCTCGCCACGATCATCTCCCATGCGATCTTTCTGGTCACGCTGCCGGTGGTGACGATATCGCTCGGGCTGCGCAGCATCGACATGGCGCTGGTGGAAGCCGCGCGCACCATGGGGGCCACGCGCGGACAGATCCTGCGCGGCGTCATTTTGCCGCTGATCACACCCTATATCATCTCCGGCTTCGCCTTCGCCTTCGTGCTCTCGCTGAACGAGTATATCGTCGCCTACATGGTGGCGGGTTTCACCGTCGAGACCCTGCCGATCAAGATCTTCAACAGCCTGCGCTACGGCTATACGCCGATCATGGGGGTGGTCGCGGTTCTGTTCGTGGCACTCGCAATCATCGTCTTCGGCCTGATCGGACGCTATGGCGACCTGCCGCGCCTGATGGGCTCCGACCGTTCGGGAGAACGCTAGAAATGCTGCGCAAGACGCTCACCCTCGCGCTCTGGCAGGGCGCACGCCACGCCGATGCGGGTCTCGACGAACTCTCCGATATCGCCGTGATCATCGCTGATGCCGCCAAGGCGGGCGCGGATCTCCTCGTCTTTCCAGAAGGTTATCTCACGGGCTATTACCGCCCCGGCCTGCGCGCCGCCGATCTCGCCGGGGTCGATGCGGCGCTCGATCGGCTGGGGCGCGTCATCGCCGATGCCGGGATCATGGTGGTGATGGGGACGCATCGCGTGTGGGAGCGGGCGCTGGTCAATGCGGCCATCGTCTTCGATACGCGCGGGCGGCAGGTCGGGGCCTATCACAAGCGCGCCCTGTTCGGTGCCTGGGAGCGGGCGACTTTCGAGCCCGGAACGCTGCCTCTGCGCTTCGATTGCGGCGGCTTTCGCGTCGGGCTCGCCATCTGCTATGATCTCGAATTTCCCGAACTGATCCGTGCGGAAGCCGAAGCACGGACTGATCTCGTGGTGACGCCCACCGCGCTGATGGCGCCACATGGACGCATTGCCGAGTTGCTGCCCGCCGCGCGCGCCCTCGAAAACCAGATCTTCGTCGCCTATGCCAACCGCACCGGGCGCGAGCACGAACGCGCATTCGTGGGCAAATCCTGCATCTGCGGTCCGGATGGCGGCATGCTGGCCGTGGCGGGGGAGGCGCCGGAAATGCTCGTCGCGCAGCTCGACCGCAGGGCGATCAGGACCGCGCGGGAAGAGGCCTCGTATCTGGAGGATCTCGGACGTTTGCGAGAGAACAGCGGCTGAGACGTCACACGCCTGCCATGCGCTTCCACAGCAGCCGGTCCATCGTGCCGATCCGCGTCTCGATCGCCTGCATCGCCGCGACGATGAGATCCTCGCGCCAGCGCCGCCCCACGATCTGCACGCCGATGGGCTGCGGGCCCTGCGGCAGCGTCGCGAGTCGCGTGGGCATGTTGCCGGCGGGCAGCCCCATGAAATTCATGGCGAAGGAGTAATAACCTGCACCGAGCGCCTCGCGCACACCCTCGGGGCCTTCCGCATCGCGGTTGGGGCGGAAGAAGGGATGCGGCAGGAAAGGCGTCAGAACCAGCGGATACTGCTCCAGGAAGACCGACCAGGCCCGCGCGAAACGGGTGCGATCAGCCATGGCCTTGAGTTGCTCGGCACCCTCAAAGGGCGGGAACTGCTCGAAATACTCGGCGAAGATCGCCTTGAGGGTCGGCGAGCCATGCGCTTCGATATCGGGCCCCATCAGCGCCGCGACTTCGCCCATGAGGGCGCGATAACCGGTCACGGCGGCCTCGCGCAGGAGCGGCGGCTCGGCCTCCTCGACGATATAGCCTGCATCAGTGAGGGCCGCGCGCGCCGCATCGAGCGCGCGCGCCACATCGGGATGCATCGGAAAATCATAGGTCTCGGTGACATGGGCCACGCGAATCGGGCCATCGAGCGTCTCGCCGGCATAGGGC
Source organism: Saliniramus fredricksonii (assembly GCF_900094735.1). Classification (NCBI taxonomy): domain Bacteria; kingdom Pseudomonadati; phylum Pseudomonadota; class Alphaproteobacteria; order Hyphomicrobiales; family Salinarimonadaceae; genus Saliniramus; species Saliniramus fredricksonii. The sequence goes on along the minus strand of NZ_FMBM01000001.1, from coordinate 1,315,586 downwards.
AGCGGCACGTGGAACGGGTCGCGCGGATCGGCGCGAAACAGAACCGGCAGGGCCAGCGCCTGGTCGGCGGCGTTGCGCGTGACCACGCCCTGGACCGACATCGCCTGGGCGAGCATGCCGCGCTCCGCCTTCTGGCTCGGATTCCAGGCCGGCACGCGCCCCATTCCCGGCTTGACCGTGACCGCGCCGTTCGCGGCTGCGGGGAAGCGCAGGCTGCCGCCGATATCGTTGCCATGGCCCAGCGCACCGATCCCCGCCATCACGGCGGAGCCGGCACCGCCGGAGGAGCCGCCGGCGGAGACGTGATCGCCCCAGGGGTTGCGCGTGCGCCCGAAGAGCGGGTTGTCGGTCTCGGCGCGAAACGAGAATTCCGGCGTGTTGGTGCGTCCGATCACCACCGCGCCCGCATCGAGCAGATTGCGCACGATCGGCGCGTCATCCGCAGCGATCGCATCCTTGAGCACAGGCAGCCCGTTGCTGGTGGCGTGGCCGCGCTGGTCGACATTGATCTTGATGGTGACCGGCACCCCGTGCAGCGGACCGGGCGTGGCGCCGGCAGCCCGGGCGGAATCGAGCGCGTCGGCGCGCTGGATCGCGACTTCGCCGAGATCCTCGACCACCGCGTTCAGCTGCGGATTGACCGCCCGCATCCGCTCCACCGCCGCACGCACCGCCTCGCGCGCGGAGATTTCGCCGGCACGGATGCGCTGTGCAAGCGCCGAGGCGCTTTCCTGCCAGAGCGGGGTGGCGTCAGGTCGGGCTTGATCGGACATGGAGGGCTCCCGGTTCGCGCGTCGTGAATGATCTGATAATGATGCTAACCCGCGCGGGAGGGCCCGCGCCCTTGTTTTTTCGGCAAGGCTGCGTGGGTATCAGGACGCGGCATCGGCGCCATGGCGCGCGATGTCCACAAACCCCGCGAGCGCCTGCGTCCCGGCTGCGTCGCTCACGGTGAAATCATAGCGCATGGTCGCGGCAAGCGGATCATCCGCGCCTGCGCGGCTGCCCGTCGCGCTGATCAGCGCGCCTTCCGCGATGGGGGCCAGAAAGCGCATTTCCGCCGCGGCCGGGCGGGCATCGGGGCCGAACGTCGCCGCGATCGCTTCCCAGAGCACGGCGAGGGAGAGCGTGCCATGGGCGATGGGGCGCCCGAACGGAGTCTGCGCGGCGAAATCGGCATCGAGATGCAGCGGATTGAAATCGCGGGTGATCTCCGCATAAAGCCGGATCGCCTCCGGGCTCGCCCGCAGCTGCGCTTCGATCAAATTCGCGGGCCATTGCATGGCGCCCTCCCCCGGATCGTCCGACATGGCTCACACAGCCCAGATCACCAGCATCTCGCCGGACATGATCTCGCCCCCCGCATCGTCGCACATCCGCGCTTCGAATCGCACCCGGTTGCGCCCGCGCTTTATCTCCGCTTCGCGGCACACCACGCTGACACGCGCCCCCTCGCCTGCGCGCAGGGAGCGCCCGGTGAAGGCGAGTGTCTGGCCCGCATGGATATTGCCGTCGGGATGAGGCGCGAAGGCCTCCGCGAAGCCGTTCATGAACAGGGCCACCAAAAGCCCCGGCGGGGCCTCCTGCACCTGCGCCGCCGTCGGAAACAATGCGCGCCAGCGCGCGAATCGCTCCCGATCCAGCACCACACGTGCCTCACCGAGATACGCGCCGGGCGTGAAATCGGCAAAGCGCAGTGGCGCGCCCTCGGCCCTCCCCGCGCTCATGCGGCGCACATGCGCTGCGGGCCGGCGGGACGGCTTTTGACCATTGCACCCTCCGAAAACGCACCGCGCATGCGGGCATGAGAATGGCGCGGGCTGCACAAGAGCGTGCCCCCTTCCCCCTGCCCGACGGGTCGGCCCTTGCAGATTGCAGCCGGGTACGTCGTCATATGCTCCATCACCGGGTCATCACTCATCAGATTACCCTTGAGGGTCGCCCTATTGTGCAAAATCGTCAATTGGTCGGCTATCCACAACCCGCCCGGGGCACGGGCAGGGTTTCCCAGACCGGAACGCGCAGATACCCATGACGCGCGACAGCCGCGCATTCCGATCATGCTTGTCTGTGATGCCCCGATACGCGATGCTCTGCAAAAGCGGTGCTGCAGGTTGCGGCGCACGAGAGATTCGACAAAGCGGGAGATCGACGATGAGCGCGCGCCTCGAATTGCTGCGCGGTGTGGTGCATCCCTGGCATCACGACCATTTCGGCCACATGAATGTGCGCCACTACGCCCCCTTCTTCGACGATGCCGTCTATCACATGTGGACACGGCTCGGACTGCCCTATGCCACGATGATCCCGCGCCATGGCGTGCACACTGTCACCGCGCAGGCGACGACGCGCTTCGAGCGGGAATTGTCGGCGGGTGATCTGATCGTGGTCGACGGCGTGGTCAGCCGGATCGGCGGCAAGAGCTGCAGCTTCCACTTGCGGATGCTCAATGCCGATACGGATGCGGTGCATGCCACCTATGATCTCGTCGAGGTCTTCTTCGATCCGAAGACCCGCGCATCGGCACAGATGCCCGCCGACGTGCGCGCACGGCTCGAGGCTTATCTGTTCGACGAGGAAGCCCAGGCCGATGCCTGACCCGCGCGGCTGATCAGTTGCGCTGCGGCAGGTCCAGTGCCGGCAATTCCCGCCCGCCCGCCGGCATGGATTGCGCCGCGGCATTGCGTGTCTGCAGCGCGTCGCCCTGGGCGCGCCGGGCGAGCGCAACGGTCAGACGCTCGGCCGATTCCGCCGACATGGAGGCCATGATCTCGGCCATGGTGCGTGGATTCATCTCCAGCACCACCGGCACCAGAACATCGAGATCGAGCCTGTCGAAGATGCGAGCAGCTTCCTTGGGGCGCATTGCCTGATACATGGCGACGAGATTGGCCATTTCCTGCTCGCGCCGTTCATCGGCCTCGGCGGAGCGCCCGCCATCCTCGGCTTCGCGCAGCTTGCTCAGACGTTCCTCGAGGCGTTCCTCGGCCTGGCGAATCATTTCCTCACGCAATTCGATATCCGCATCGCGATGCTCGAGATTCTGCCGGCGCTGCTCCAGCCGCTCGCGGATTGCCGCCTCGGCGGGAGAGGATGATTGCTCGCGTGATGCGAGCGCATCGACGGGCGCGGCGTCGTCATCTTCCCCGGTGGATCCCGTCTCGGTGACTTCCGGCAGGGTCGTATCCCGCCCGGGCGTATAGCCGCTGCGCGCGTGGGCAAGCACGCGCGCGAAACCGGATATCCCACCCGTCTCGCCAGCCGCCTGCAGGGACGGCGCGGAGGCCGGCAGTCCCGCATCGGCACCGTCACGACGCAGGTAATCAAGCCCCTTCAGCGCCAGCAGCGCCACGGCGGCGATCGCAACTGCATCGATCAGGCGCAGACGCTTGATCATGCGGCATCACCCCGATTCTCGAGCCGGTCCATGGCGCGCCTGGCGAGGAGTTCCGCCGCATCGCTGATCCGATCGGGAATCCGGCGCGGATGCGATACCGGCGGCGCGGGGACGGGGGCGGGGGCGGCTGCCGGCGGCGCATGATATGGCGGCATCGGAGAGGGGGCGGGCTGCGGTTCCGGACGGGAAACCTGAACCGGGGCCGGCCGCTGCAGCGGGGCGATTTGGGCCGCCTCGCCGACCGCATCGCCCTGCGGGACGCGCAGGCCGCGCCCGTTATCGACGATGGTCATCATCCGGGTCATCACCTGCTCGCCCGCCTCGACCTGCTCGGCGAGATCGGAGGCGTAGCGTTCGGCGGTGCGCAGGCGATCGGCCAGAGTCTTCTCGCAATCGCCGAGCGTATTGCGCAGGCCGATAATGGCGCGCTCGGCGGTCTCGGTGGCACTCATCAGCTCGACGATGGTCTTGCGCATCGATTGCTCATCCGCCTGCAGCTTCGCGATGCGCTTCGACAGCCGCACCGAGGTCGCCACCGTGGCAACCAGCAACACCGCGACGAGAATTTCCGCAAAGAGCATCAGGATCGAGCCCATGGACGTCACGCCTCACTCTGATTCTTCGCACTCGCCTCGAATGCGGCGAGCGTGGTTCGCGCACGCCGCATCGGCCTTGCGATCTGGACTGCGATCTTGTCCTCGTAACGCCCCACCCGGCCCTGGGTGAGGCGCCAGTCACCGCATTGCAGGGTGACCAGATCAGAGGGCCTGGCATCGAACATGAGCGTGTCACCAACCTCCAGCTTCATCACCTGACGGAGCGGAAGACGCATTTCATGCAGAACCGCCTTCACCTCGAAATCCGATTGCCAGATCTCGGTGGCAAGATGGCTCTCCCAGACCGCGTCGCGCCCGAGCTTTTCGCCCATGAAGCTCTGCAGCAGAAGATCGCGGATCGGCTCGATCGTGGCGTAGGGGAAAAGGATCTGCAAAAGCCCGCCACGGCCTTCCATGTCGAGCTTCAGATCGATCAGGATGGCGGCATTGGCCGGGCGGGTGATGGTGGCAAAGCGCGGATTGGTCTCGATCCGGTCGACGTCGAATTCGACATTGGCGATCGGCGCGAAGGAGACCTGCAGATCGCCCAGCACGATCTCGACCATGCGCTTGACCAGCTGCATCTCGATGGTCGTGAAGGGGCGCCCGTCGAGGCGGGTATCCTGGCTGCCGCGCTTGCCGCCGAGCAGCAGGTCCAGCGTCGAATAGGCCAGGTTCGATTCGATCGTCACGAGCCCGGAATTCTCCCAGGCCTCGGCGCGGAACACCGCGAGCTGCACCGGCAGCGGGATCGAATTGAGATAATCGCCGAAGCGCACGGAGCGGATGTTGTCGAGGGTGACCTCGACATTGTCCTGGAAGAAGTTGCGCAGGCTGGTCGACAGGAGGCGCACCATCCGGTCGAAGATGATCTCCAGCATCGGCAGGCGTTCGTAGGAAACGACGCCCGAATCGACGATGGCGCGGATGCCGCCGGCACCTGATGCAGAGAGTTCGTGCAACGAGAAGCCGAGCAGCTGGTCGATCTCGTCCTGGTTGAGAATACGGTCGGCGCCAGCCATGTCGGGGCTGTCGTCATCCGTGCTCTCGTCGATCATGGTGGCCCATTCGGCCGCCATGTCGCTCGCCGCCGCAGCAGAGCCCTGCTCGGCCAGCGCCGCACCCCATTCATCGGCGAGCGCAGGATCCTCACTGCCACTGCCGGCGCCCTGTTCGGCGAGGGCTGCGGCCCAGTCGTCATCCATCGCGTCGTCGTCGCCGCCGGGGAGATCGTCGTCGTCAGCCATGCCGCTTGCTCCTCATTGCACGACGACTTCCTTGAACAGCACCCCGTCCACCTTCGCGGGATGCACGGCGATGTTCACACGCCGCAGCAATTCCTCGCGCAGGCGGTAGATACCCGCCGAACCCTCGATCTCGCTGGGGCGCAGTTCCCGGACGAAGACCTGGAACGTGTCCTCGATGCGCGGCATCAACGGTTCGAGCGCGCTCGCCAGTTCGGGATCATCCACCTCCAGCGCCACGGAGAAGCGCAGGAAGCGCGGCCGCTCCTGATTCGGCTCCGAGGCGAGATTGACCGTCATCTCGCGCACGTCAACGAAGATGGCCGGGCGTTCGACTTCCGCCTCGTCGGCGGAATCCCCACCGCCCAGGAAGAAGAAGGCACCACCGCCCGCCAGCGCCAGGGCGATGAGGCCGGCAGCGGCGAAGATGATCAGACGCTTGCGGCTGGAAGGCTTTTCGACACCTTCGCCTTCCGCGCCATCCTCCTTATCCGTGTCCTCGGCCATGGTGATCCCCGATACTCTCCGGCAGCGCGGCGTGCCTGTGCGTGCGCACGGACAAACCCGCATCCCGACAATCGCCGGATACGGTTAACGCGTCGTTAAGGCGGCAAATCCTGCCGGGCTGTTTTTGCCCCCCGGCGAAACCCTCCGGCTGTGATGGTGAATCGTGAATTAACCAAGTCGTTAGAATAAAACGCTTTTTCTGAAAATCGGAAACTGGCACGCCCCCTGCGACGGGAAGCGGGCCGAAACCGCGCTGGGGAGCGCCGGGGATTCGGCGGGGAAAAACGGGAAAGGGAGCGGCTCGCATGGAGAATTCGCTTCTCATCGGCCTGTCTCGACAGGTGGCGCTGGCGCGTGAAATCAACGTCATCGCCAACAATGTGGCCAATGTCTCGACGAACGGCTTCAAGGCGCGTTCGTCGGTCTTTGAAGAGTATCTCATGCCCAATGCCCGCGCGGAGGAGTTCCCGCGCGCAGACCGGGAGTTCGCCTATGTGATCGACGCGGATACGCCGCTCGATCTCAGCCAGGGCGCGACGGAGCAGACGGGCAATCCGCTCGATGTCGCCATCCAGGGCGATGGTTTTCTGGTGGTCGATACCCCGCAGGGCGAGCGCTTCACGCGCAACGGCGCCATGCAGCTCGACGCGCAGGGCCGCCTCGTCAACAGCGACGGCTTTCTGGTTCTGGGCGATGGCGGACCGATCGCGGTCGATCCGCAGGCCACCGATCTGACGATCTCGCCCGATGGCGTGGTCGCATCGGATGCAGGCCAGTTCGGTCAGCTGCGCCTGGTGCGTTTCGACAATCCGCAGGGCCTGAGCAATGCCGGCGCGAATCTCTTCGTCACCGACGAGGAACCGATGCCGGCCATGGACACCGCCGCCCTGCGCAGCGGCATGATCGAGCGCTCGAACGTCAATGCGGTGCTGGAAATGACCCGGATGATGGATGTCAGCCGCGCCTATACCAGCATTTCCGGCATGATCCAGCGCATGGCCGAGACACAGCGCACTGCGGTGCAGCGCCTTGGCGAAATCGCCTGAACGAGGAGTAAGTCATCATGCGTGCCCTGCACACAGCCGCGACCGGGATGACCGCCCAGGAACTCAACGTTCAGGTCATCTCCAACAACATCGCCAACATGCGCACGACCGGCTACAAACGCCAGCAGGCGCATTTCCAGGATCTGCTCTATCAGGACATGCGCCGATCCGGCACCGTGACCTCCGAGCAGGATACCCGTGTACCGGCGGGAATCGAGATCGGCACGGGTGTGAAGTCGGTTTCCACCGCCCGCGCCATGTCGCAGGGCAACATCTCGCCCACCGAGAAGGATTACGATGTCGCCATACGCGGCGAGGGCTTCTTCCAGATCGAGATGCCCGACGGTCGCACCGCCTATACCCGAGACGGTGGTTTCGAACTGAATGCGGAAGGCGAACTCGTTACGAAGGACGGCTATCGCGTCGCACCGGGCATCCAGGTGCCGCAGGATGCGCGCAGCGTCTCGATCTCGGCGCAGGGCCAGGTCCAGGTGCTGCTCGGGGGCGCCAACGAGCCACAGGACGTCGGTCAGATCGCCATGTCGCGTTTCGTGAACAAGGCGGGGCTGCAGGCGATCGGCGACAACCTCTTCCTGCAGACCGCCGCATCCGGCCCGGCCATCGAGGGCCAGCCCGGAGAGGAAGGGTTCGGCAATCTGCAACAGGGCTTCCTCGAAGAAGCCAATGTCAATGCGGTGACCGAGATCTCCGCGCTGATCGCGGCACAGCGCGCCTACGAGATGAATTCCAAGGTGGTCAGCGCCGCCGATCAGATGCTGACCGCCGCCAACCAGATGTTCAGGGGGTAACAGGTCATGAGCCTTGATCGTCGCATCCATCCCCTCGGCGCACAGCGCTGCGCGCGTCTCGGTCCCGGGCTGATCGCCCGTGTCGCCGGCTTCATTCTCGCGATCACCCTCGTCGTTGTCCTGACGGTGCCCGCCCTCGCGACCGGCGATGATGCCGATGACGCGCCGCGGCTGCGCGGCGACGTCACGGTCGATGCCGATGTCGTCACGATCGGCGATCTCCTCGCCGGCATTCCCGACGACGTCGCGGAAATCGCTGCTTTCCGCGCACCGGATCTGGGCGAGAACGGCACCATCGCCACGATGCGCATCCTTGCCGCTGCCGAGCAACTCGGCTTGCGACCGCCCCAGACTTTCGGTCGCAATGAGGTCCACGTCACCCGCGCTGCGCGCGAGATCGACGAAAACGAGATCGCTGCGGCTCTGGCCGAGGCCATCGCCGCACAGCGGGGTGAGCCGGCCGAGGCGATCGAGATCCGCTTCGAGGGCCGGGCACCGCATATGCGCGTTCCGCCTCACGCCGCCGACCCGGTGGCGGTGACCGATCTGCGCTACGATCACGGCAGCGGGCGCCTCGCCGCGCTGGTCTATGTCGGCGAGAGCGCCTCGCGACGGCTCGGCCAGGCAATGGTGGCGGGGCGCGCCGTCACCACCGTCGAGATCGCCATGCTCGAACGCCCGGTATCGCGTGGCGAACGGATCAACCCGGCCGATCTTCGCATCGAACGCCGCCCTGCCGCCAACATCCCGCGCGATGCCTGGTACGCGCAGCTCGATCTCGAAGAGCGCGTGGCCCGGCGCAACCTCGCTGCGGGGCGCGCCCTGCGCAGCGGTGACCTCGCGCGTGAGGTCCTGGTCGAGCGCGGACAGAACGTGATGATCATCTATCGCAGCCGCAACCTCACCCTGACCATGCGCGGCGCGGCCAAGGAATCCGGCGCGCGTGGCGAGGTCATCGCAGTGACCAATCCCGAATCCAGACGCGTCCTGCAGGCGACCGTCAGCGGTCAGGGACGGGTTACGGTGGAGGCGCCCTCGCTCGGGCCCGTCGCCGCGACGCAGCGCATCATCCAGTAATGCGAGCAGGGATTTCAGCCATGTTCACCCCCCGCTTCCTGCGCCGCATCGGCGTTCTCTCCCTGGTGCTCGGCCTCGCCGCCTGCGGCGCCGCCGATCGCCTCGCCAATGTCGGGCGCGCGCCTGCGCTCTCGGCGATCGAGGATCCGACCAGCCAGGCCGGCTACAAGCCGGTGCGCATGCCCATGCCGGATGCCGAGCCGGCGGCTTTCGCCTCCAACTCGCTCTGGCGCCACGGTTCGCGCGCCTTCTTCAAGGACCAGCGCGCCGCCCGGGTCGGCGACATCCTCACCGTGCGGGTGCGGGTCACCGATCAGGCGCAATTCAGGAACCAGACCGAGCGCTCACGCCAGAACGGCGAGAATCTGGGCGCAGAAAGCCTGATGGGATTCGAGACCCGGCTCGATCGCGTCCTTCCCGACGATGTCCGCGCCGATGCTCTGGTCGGCGTCGATTCCGATTCCAGCAGCCGCGGCGAGGGTTCGACCCGGCGTTCGGAGCAGCTCACCACCAATGTCGCCGCCGTGGTAACGCAGCTTCTGCCCAACGGCAATCTCGTGATCGAGGGCAAGCAGGAGATCCGGGTGAATTTCGAGGTCCGCGAACTCATCGTCGCCGGCGTGGTACGACCGGAAGACATTGATGCCGACAACACCATCGATTCCACCAAGATCGCGCAGGCGCGCATCGCCTATGGCGGACGGGGCCATCTCACCGATGTGCAGCAGCCGCGCTACGGCCAGCAGGTGATGGATATCCTGCTGCCCTTCTGAGCAACCGGTTTCACGGTCCCGCGAGACGGAGCCCGGGCGCGCTCCCCACCTGCCCGCCGTCTCGCATCCCTGGCGGCCCCGGTCTTCCGGGGCCGCCTCCCCTTTTTTGCTGCCTCTGCCCTGCCGTATCTACTGATGCGTCAACGCCCGCCCGACACATCAAGCAGGGCGCCGCTGACATAGGACGAATCCGGCCCGGCCAGCCACAGGATGGTGCGCGCCACTTCCTCCGCACTGCCGGCGCGGCCCATCGGCACACCGCTCATCAGCCGATCGACCCGGTCCGGCGCGCCGGCCAGCGCATGGATATCCGTCTCGATCAGACCGGGGCGCACCGCGTTGACGCGGATGCCCTCGGCACCGACTTCCTTCGACATGCCGAGCGTCATCGTATCCGTGGCGCCCTTGCTCGCGCCGTAATGCACGAACTCGCCCGGCCCCCCGAGCACGGCGGCACGCGAGGAGACATTGACGATGCTGCCACCGCGCCCGCCGCGTTGCGTCGACATCCGGCGGATCGCCTCGCGCGCGGCCAGAAAATAGCCGAGCACGTTGATATTCATCACCCGGGTAATTTCGCCGGCCTCCATATCGGCCACGCGGGTCAACTTGCCGGTAATGCCGGCATTGTTGATCAGCACATCCGGCGCGCCATATGCCGTGTCACAGGCGGCAAACAGCGCCATGACCCCGTCCTCGCTGCCCATATCGGCCTTGACGGTCGTGATCTCCGCCCCTGCCCCCTCCGCATCCGCGACGACGCGTTCGGCGCCCGCCACATCCGCGCCATAGCTGAAACAAATCCGGTAGCCGGCTCGCGCCGCGCCCGCGATCACCGCCGCGCCGATACCGCGGCTGCCCCCGGTGACGATCATCGTACCCGTCTTCTCCCGTTCCGCCATGCCGGCCTCCCCTCACACATGTTCCTGGATCATCCCAGCCTGCGGCGGTGCGGGCGGGCTGGCAAGGCCACAAAGCGGGCAGCGGGTTCGGGGCGTTGTGCACACCGATAACGGCAAGGCAGCCGAAGCTGATACAATCTTTACGAATATTGTGATAATGACGCACGCATGACGCGCATCAACGCAGCCCGGAGACCGGCATGACCCGTAACGGATTCAGTCTCAGCCAGCCCGCCGGTGATCCCGCGCAGGCCTGCGCCCCTGCCGATGCGCAGGGGCTCGCCATCGTCCATGCCTTCGCCGATGATCACTTCGCCGGCAACCCGGCGGGCGTACTGATCCGTGATGATGCGCCCTCCCCGGCGGCGCTGAGCGCGCTGGCGCGCCAGCTTTGCCTGCCGATCGTCTCCCTGCTGGTTCCGGGAGCGGGCGAGGCCGATTACAGGATCCGCTGGTTCAGCCCGAATGCGGAGCTCGACCTGTGCGGCCACGGGACCCTGGCCGCCGCAGCCTGGCTTTATCGCATCACGCCCGATCGCGAAGCATCCTGGCGCCTCGAATCCGCCAGCGGCATCCTCCACGCCCGCCGCGCAGGCGAACGGATCGCCATCGACCTGCCCGCTCTCGGACTCACCCGGGCCATGCCCGATATCGCGCAAGCGGTGACGGGCGCGCTCGGGCGGCGTCCGCAAGCGGTGCTGCAGGCGCGCGACGACATCGTCGCCGTACTGGAGAGCGCCGATGCCGTGATCGCGCATCGCCCCGCTATCGCGGCAATCGCGGGTTTGCCCTGCCGGGGACTGGTCATCACCGCCGCAGCCGATCCGGATATCGCCATGCCCGATGGCGGCGAGCCCGTGGATATCGTGTCGCGCTTCTTCGCCCCGCGCATCGGCATCGACGAGGATGCGGTCTGCGTCTCGGCACATTGCAAGCTGTACGGCTATTGGGCCGCGCGACTCGGAAGGGCGCGGCTGCGCGCATGGCAAGCCTCCGCGCCGGGCGGGCGGCTCGGGCTGGCAGGGCGCTTTCCGCATGTGCGCATATCGGGCAGCGCCCGGTTTCTCGGGGAAACCGGCGCGCGCGATCGGCTCACACTTCCAACGCGACGAGATAGCCCGGAACCGGCGCACCCGCGTCACGACGAGTCGTTGCCGGCTCGAAGAGCATGATCGTGAAACCCGCATCGGCGGCGCGGCGTCGCAGGAAGGCCGCGTCATGGGCAAAGCGCGAATCGGCGCCGATGCGAAAACCCTCGGGCATCGTTTCACGTGCGGATTGCACCGAAAACACGAACAATCCTCCAGGCCGCAATGCGCGCACCGCACCGGCCAGCACCTGCGCCGGATCGCCGATATAGACCATCACATCGGCGGCCAGGATCAGATCATGCGTGTCTTCGGACTGCCCGGCCAGAAATTCGGTGAGTTCGGCCACGACCAGCGCATCATAGATGCGCTTTTCGGCGGCTTTCGCGACCATGGCGGGGGCGATGTCGAGGCCGGTGAGATACGCGGCGCGCTCACGAATCGCGGCACCCATCAGCCCGGTCCCGCATCCCAGATCGAGACATGACGCAAAGCGCCGCCCGGGCGCGAGCCGGTCGAGCGCATCGCTGATCTGTGCGGGCGCGCGGTATTCCAGCTGACCGGTCAGATGCGCGTCGAAAGCGCCGGCATAACGGTCGAACAGGGTGCGCACATAGCCGTTGGTCAGCGCTGCGGCCTGCGGCAATGCGCCCAGACGCGCCAGCGTGATCGAGGCGCCGAGCACATCTTCCGGCTCGATCTCGAGCGCCTTGAGCAACGCATCGATCGCCGCCTCGCGATTGCCCAGGGCCGCCTCGGCCTCGCCGAGCAGCGACCAGGCCGGCGCAAAACCGGGAGCGCGTTCCAGCACTGCGCGCGCGACATCCGCCGCGCCCGTGTGATCGTCGGCATCGAAGCAGGATCGGGCATAGCCGTAGCGCCGATCGGCGATCAGGTCGCCGGTCGACCGTGACATGGTGAGGCGTGCCATGGGCGGATTCTTCCTGGGGGCTCTTCCGTGCTGGAAAGCAGATTTGCTTTAGCCGGAAATTCCCCGTTGGCAAGAAGAATCGGCAAGCCGCCTCAGGCTTTCGCTTGCCTCACTCTTCCGGCGGAGGCTCGGCCCCCACCCGCCCGGTGATCAGCCCGTAATGCGCGATGCGGCGATGCCTGGCGAAATCGAAGATCGTCTCCTTGCCGAAACGCGTGGCGTCGAGATCGCAATCATGCACCAGCACGCCGTCATCCTCGTGGCCGAGCTGTGCGACGATGAAGCCGTCGGGATCGACGATCATGGTCCCGCCCATCAGATGGTGCCCGTCCTCGCTGCCCGCCTTCGCCACGGCGACGACCCAGGTCGCGTTCTGATAGGCACCGGCCTGGAGCGAGAGGCGATGATGGAACATGCGCTGCTCGATCCCCTCCTCGCCCTTCTGCGAATTGACGGATGGCGTGTTGAAACCAAGCACGACCATCTCGACCCCCTGCAGCCCCATGACGCGATAGGTCTCGGGCCAGCGCCGGTCGTTGCAGATGCACATGCCGAAGATGCCGCCCAGCATGCGCCAGACCGGGAAGCCGAGATCGCCGGGCTCGAAATAGCGCTTCTCCAGATGCTGGAAGGCGCGCTCCTCGTCGTACTCGTCATGGCCGGGCAGGTGGATCTTGCGATACTTGCCGATGATGGCGCCGGATTTGTCGACGAGGATCGATGTGTTGAAATGGTGCCCGTCCGGCGTCAGCTCGGCATAGCCGAAGGACATGGCCATGCCGTGTTCGCGGGCGCGGTCGAACAGGGGCTGCGTCTGCGGCCCGGGCATCTGCGCCTCGAACCAGTGATCGGCCTCGGCGCGATCCGCGTGATACCAGCGCGGGAAGAAGGTGGTCAGCGCGAGTTCGGGATAGACGATGAAATCGGCACCCTTGCCAGCTGCATCATCCATCAGCGCGATCATGCGCGCCACAACTTGCTCACGGGTCTCGGCCTTCTGGATCGGCCCCATCTGGGCCGCAGCAACGCGAATCCTGCGCATGGTTTCAGCCCATCTTTCCGGAATTCGTGGCTTGCGCCATATCGAGATAGAGCGCACGCAGCCGGCGTGTCAGCGGGCCGGGCTTGCCGTCGGCGATCGGTTTGCCGTCCATCTCCACCGTCGGCATCACGAAGGCGGAAGCGGAGGTGTAGAAGGCTTCCGCCGCATCGAGCGCCTCCTCCACGGTGAACAGCCGCTCCTCCAGCGTGAGCCCCTGCTCCTCGGCGAGATGCATCACCGCCTGGCGGGTGATGCCGGGCAGGATGGCGTTGGAGAGCGGGCGGGTGACGATGCGCCCGTCCTTCGTGATGATGAAGGCCGTCGAGGAGCCACCTTCCGTGACATAGCCATCCTCCACCATCCAGGCCTCGGAGACGCCGGCCTTGGCCGCTTCCTGCTTGGCCAGGACCTGGGCGAGCAGCGCGACGGATTTGATATCGCGGCGCTTCCAGCGCAGATCCGGCACGGTGATCACTTTCGCGCCGGTCTCGGCCAGTTTGGAGCCGGTGATCGATTTCTCCTGGGTGAACATCACCACGGTGGGTTTGACATCCGCCGGCGGGAAGGGAAAATCGCGCTCCCAGACGCCGCGCGTCACCTCCATGTAGACGAGCCCCTCGACGAGCCCGTTGCGCTTGACGAGCTCTTCCTCGAGCTGCGCCCATTCCGCGACCGGATAGGGATTTTCGATCCCGATTTCGCCGAGGCAGCGCACCAGCCGCGCCAGATGCGCATCGTTATCCACGAGCCGCCCGCCCAGAACCGCCGCGACCTCGTAGATTCCGTCGCCGAAGAGGAAGCCGCGATCCATGATGGAGATGCGCGCCTCTTCATAGGGGACGAATTCACCGTTGACGAAAACGATGCGGGACATGGATACCTCTCATGCGGTCGGAAAAGCGCTGGCGCTTGGGAACTGTGCCCGATCAAGGTGCATGAGCGGCTCGACGACCGCAAGGGGCCGCGCCTTGCGATTCTGCGCAGATGCCACTGGCGCGCCGCTGCCTGTGGGCATCTAGCCCCCGATGATCTCGCCGCCATTGGGATGCAGAACCTGGCCCGACATGTAGCTGGCATCGGCGCTGGCGAGGAAGACGTAGCTCGGGGCGATCTCGCAGGGCTGGCCGGCACGCTGCATCGGGGCGCCGGAACCATGCGTGGCGGTGCGCTCCTCGTCGAAGGAGGCCGGGATCAGCGGCGTCCAGATCGGCCCCGGCGCCACCGCATTCACCCGCATACCGTCCTTTTGCAGGGCGATGGAGAGCGAACGGGTGAAGGCCACGATGGCCCCGCGCGTCGCAGCATAGTCGATCAGCTTTGGCGAGCCGCGATAAGCAGTGACGGAGGTCGTGTTGATGATCGTGCCACGGCTCTCGCGCAGGGCCGGCAGGGCGGCCCGGGTGACGTGGAAATAGCCGAAGACATTGCTGCGGAAGGTCCGCTCCAGCTGATCCGGCGTGATATCGGTCAGATCATCGCATTCATGCTGCTCGGCGGCATTGTTGACGAGGATGTCGAGCCGCCCGAACCGCGCGACAACCTGCGCGACCAGCGCCCCGGCATGCGCCGGATCGCCGATATCACCCGCCACGGCGAGCGCCTCGCGTCCTTCATCCGCAACCAGTCCGCAGGTTTCGCGCGCATCCACGTGCTCGTCCAGATAGGCGATGGCGATCTCGGCGCCCTCGCGGGCCATGGCCCGGGCGACGGCGCGACCGATGCCGCTGTCACCGCCGGTGATCAGCGCCACCTTGCCCTTGAGGCGACCGGAGCCGGTGAAGCGCGGCGCGGAATCGGGCCTGGGCCGCATCGTATCCTCGCGCCCGGGCTGATGCGGCTGTGTCTGGCGTGGTCTGAGTTCCTCGCTCATATGCGTGCCTCGTCCACTGCGTCACATGGCCTCCACTGCGTCACATGGCCTCGCCGAGATCCGCGCAGCGCATCCACCAGGTATCGGGCAGGGCTGCATCGGTGAGCCGGTCCATCAGGCCGGGATCATCGGATTCGTCGAATTCCATGACGCAGAACCGCCCCTGATCGGTATCGAGCGTGGAAAGCCGCATGACCCGGCAGCCATCGGGCATGAAATCGCCGTCGCTTGCCAGGGCCTGTTCGAGGGCACGCTGTTCATCACAGACCATGAAGGCCTCCTGCGCCGCAGCCTGTTGCGGTGCGAGCGCTGCCACGAACGCCCCCATGCCGAGGGTGAAGGTTGCGGCAGCGAAGCCGGCCCGCAGGCGGGGAAAGGTGCAGGCGTGATGCGTATCGGATGATGGCTGGCAGGTCATGGACGGGCTCCTCTTGCTGGCGCGCCGCCCCGCCTCGCAACGCCGTCGCGTCATGCGGGAATCATTCGGCGCAAGCCATGGCTCTGCTCATCCAACGCGAAACCGCCGCGATTGGTTCAGCCGCGCCCGATCCGCGCCGCGAGTTCTGCCAGAAACCGCTCGACCGCCTCCACATCGTCGAGGGCATAGCGCGCGGCGCTGGCCCGATCGGCCTTGTCGCGCACGACCACACCGATGCCGTCGCGGGCGAGCACCCGGAAGGCATCCTCGTCGGTGGTGTCGTCGCCGCAATAGAAAGCCAGCACATCGTCGCCGGCGAGATCGAGCGTGTCGAGCAGGGCGAGGACGGCGCGGCCCTTGTGCCAGTCGGCGCGGGGCTTGACGTCGAAGACCTTCTTGCCGCCGGAAGCCCGCAGCTTGCCGTTTTGCTCCACCACCTGATGCACGATCCGCGCAACCTGCGCCTCGTTGCCCGCCGCGACCTGCCGGTAATGCACGGCGAGGGAGAATTTCTTGCGCTCGACCCGCGCGCCCGCGATTCCCGACAGCGCCTCCCCGAGTGCTTTCGTCGCCGCATCGAGGGCGGGCAGGAAGGCCTTGCCCTTCTCCACGATATGGCGCCAGCCACCGGGGCCGGCCATGTCGAAACCGTGGCTGCCGGCGTAATAGAGATGATCGAGCTGCACGAAATGGCGCACGTCGTCGAGATCGCGGCCCGAGACGATCGCCACGGCGGCGACCTGCGAGAGCCGGTCGATCGCGCCGCGCATGCCGCCGCTCAAGACGGCATCATCGGGATTATCGACGATGGGCGAGAGCGTGCCGTCGTAATCGAGGAAGATGGCGGCGCGTTTGCCTTCGAGCCGGGCGGCGATCGCGTCCATCGCGGCCAGCGCATCCGGCAGTCCGTGCAGGGTGCGCGTGGCCAGCCGCCCGCCATCAAGGCGCAGTTCCGCGAGATCGCGCACCACGATATCCGCGCCGCCCTCATCGAGCGCCTCGGCATTGTCCTCGCGCGCCACGCCGATCACCTGCGCGAATCCGCCCTTCGCCCCGGCCTGGACGCCCGAAAAAGCATCCTCGATGATGGCGCAATCACCGGGCGCGACGCCGAGCCCGTCGGCGGCCTGGTGCATGATGGCGGGGTCGGGCTTGCCGGGCAGGCCGCGCTTTGCCATCACCACGCCGTCGATACGCACATCGAAACGTTCCGAGAGCCCCGCAGCCGCGAGCACGGCATCGGCGTTGCGGCTGGAGGTGAACAGCGCGCTCGCAATCCCTGCCGCATCGAGCGCATCAAGCAGGGCCAGCGTGCCGGGATAGGGTTCGACGGGATTCTCCGAAATCCAGCGGTTGAACTCGACATTCTTCGTATTGCCCAGCCCGCAGATCGTCTGCGTCCCCGGCTCATCCTCCGGGCTGCCCTGCGGCAGGCTGATGCCGCGCGAGGCGAGAAAATCGCGCACGCCGTCATAGCGCGGCTTGCCGTCGACATGGGCGCGGTAATCCGCGTCGATGTCGAATTCCGGCTCGTCCGGATGGTGCTCGGCGAGATAGCCGTCGAACAGGGCCTTCCAGGCCTGCGCATGGGCGCGGGCCGTATCGGTGATGACCCCGTCCATATCGAACAGAACCGCTTTCAATCCGCTCATCATGCCTCCCGATTCGCCTTGTTTTCCGCCGGCTGGCTGAAATCGCGGGCGAAGGGGTGTTTGCCCGCGCGTGCCAGCGCCTTTTCCGCCTCCACCAATACGAAGACGACGATACCCACCGCGATGCATTTGGCCCAGGCCAGCGCATCGAGCGGCGCGGTCTCGAACAGGAGGTTCATGAAGGGCGCATAGGTGAACAGCAGCTGCAGCGCAATGCACACGCCGATGGCGATGAGCACCACACGATTGCCGGTGATCCCTTCCGCCGTCCAGGCCGGCGCGCTGAAATAACGGGTGTTGAGCAGATAGAAGATCTGTCCCATCACCAGCCCGTTCACCGCCATGGTGCGGGCATAGTCGAGCGTGCCGCCATCCGCATCGTTGTGGGTGAGGAAGAGCGTTCCGGCGCCGATCAAAAGAATGGCGCCGACGAACAGGGTGCGCCAGATCACGAAGGGTGTCAGCAGCGGCTCGTCGACGGGCTGGGGCCTGCGTTTCATGACGTTGCCCTCGGCCTTCTCCCAGGCGAAGGCGATGCCGAGCGTGACGGCGGTGATCATGTTGACCCACAGGATCTGCACCGGGCTCACCGGCAGGACCAGCCCCGCCATGATCGCCGTGGCCACGATCAGCGCCTGCGCGGCATTGGTGGGCAGGATGAAGAGGATGGCCTTGCGCAGATTGTCATAGACCGTCCGGCCCTCCTCGATGGCGCGCTGGATCGAGGCGAAATTGTCGTCGGCGAGCACCATGGCGGAGGCCTCGCGGGCGGCTTCGGTACCCTTCTGCCCCATGCTGATCCCGACATCGGCGCGCTTCAACGCCGGGGCATCGTTGACGCCGTCGCCGGTCATGGCGCAGATCTCGCGCTTCGATTGCAGCGCCCGGACGAGCCGCAACTTGTGCTCCGGGCTGGCGCGGGCAAACACATCCACATCCTGCGCCATCTGCGGGAGATCCTGGTCGGATATCTGCTCCAGTTCGCGCCCGGTGATCACCTTGTCGGTATGCTTCAGGCCGAGCTCCTGCGCCACCGCACGTGCCGTGGCGGCATGGTCGCCGGTGATCATCTTCACCTTGATGCCCGCTTCATGGCAGACGCGTACCGAGTCGATCGCCTCTTCGCGCGCAGGATCCATCAGGCCGAACAGGCCGAGGAAGACGAGCTCGCCCCTTTCGACCTCGCCCTCGGTAATCTCGAATTGCTCCGACACATCCTTCTTCGCCACCGCGAGCAGACGCTGGCCGTGCCCGGCGATCGCATCGGCGCGCGCCATCCAGGCATCCTTGTCGATCTCGCCGGGCCCGTCCTCACCCAGCTCGCTGGCGCACATCTCCAGAATGCGCTCCGGCGCGCCCTTCACATAGATGACGTGGTTGCCCTCGTGATCATGGTTGAGGGTCGCCATGTAGCGGCGCTCGGAGGAGAAGGGGATGGAATCGAGGCGCGGGTAATCCTTGTGCTGCTGATCGGGAGAAAACCCCGCCTTGCAGGCGAGCACGATCAGCGCCGCCTCGGTGGGATCGCCTTCCGGCTCCCAGAAGGATGTGTCGGAATTCTCGCCCTTCCGGACGAGTTCGGCATCGTTGCACAAGAGTCCGGCGCGGATCATTTCATGGGCGAGCATGCCCTTCTCGATCTCCAGATCCCGCTCATCGCTGGTGAAACCGCCTCGGGGCTCATAGCCCACGCCCTCGACGGCGATGTCGCGCACGCCCGAGCGCACGGTCTTTACCGTCATCTCGTTGCGCGTGAGCGTGCCGGTCTTGTCGGCGCAGATCGTGGTGACCGAGCCCAAAGTCTCGACGGCGGGCAGGCGGCGGATGATGGCGTTGCGCCGCGCCATGCGCTCGACACCGATGGCGAGCGTCACCGTCATCACGGCGGGCAGGCCTTCGGGAATGGCGGCGACCGCGATGGAGACGGCAGCGAAGAACATCTCCGCCCAGTCGCGTCCCCAGATCAGCACGCCGACCGCGAAAGTCAGCGCGGCGATGCCCAGAATGACGACGGAAAGCACCTTGGTGAAGGCATCGAGGCGCTGCATCAGCGGCGTCCTGAGCGTCTCGACATCCTTCAGCAGCCCGCTGATACGCCCGATCTCGGTCCGGTCACCGATCGCCGTGACGACGCCGGTCGCGATCCCCGCCGTGACCAGTGTGCCGGAATAGGCCATGCACAGGCGGTCGCCGAGATCGGCATTCTCCTCGACCGGATCGGTCTTCTTCTCGACGGCGGTCGATTCGCCGGTCAGCGCCGCTTCCTGCGTCTGCAGGTTCCTGATCCTGATCAGCCGCAGATCGGCAGGCACCCGGTCACCTGCTTCGAGATGGACGATATCGCCGGGGACGAGCTCCTTCGCGTCGATCTTGCGTTTCCTGCCCCCGCGCCGGGCGAAGGCGTCGCTGGAGAGGATGTCGCGCACGCTCTCCAGCGCCTGCTCGGCGCGGCCTTCCTGAATGAAGCCGATGATGGCGATGATCAGGACGACGGCAAAGATGACGCCGCTGTCGAGCCATTCGCCGAGCAGCGCCGTGACCACACCCGCCACGAGCAGCAGATAGATGAAGAGATTGTCGAACTGGCTGATGAAGCGCTGCAGCATGGTGCGCTGCGCGCCCTGGGAAAGCTGGTTCCGACCGAAGCTCTCGCGGCGCTTCTCGATCGCGTCTGGCGAAAGCCCCTCATCCGCATCGACGGCCAGCGCCCGCAGCGTGTCGTCGATGGACTCGGCATGCCATTTGCGCGTGTCTATATCCGCGCGCTGCGGATTGCCATCGGCACCGGAACCAGTGGCTCGTGGCGGTTGCCCGCTGCTGGATTCCGC
This sequence comes from Saliniramus fredricksonii, assembly GCF_900094735.1. Lineage (NCBI taxonomy): Bacteria > Pseudomonadati > Pseudomonadota > Alphaproteobacteria > Hyphomicrobiales > Salinarimonadaceae > Saliniramus > Saliniramus fredricksonii. Next base: position 1,295,406 of record NZ_FMBM01000001.1, on the reverse strand, counting down.
AGCGATATGGACTTGCTCAGGAGATTCCCGATCGGCATGCGCGGTCTTGTCGGACATTGGCTCTCCGTCATCAATCTGTAGCACGCCTGCTGCGAAGACGCGGCAGGGCGTAAAAGAGTTCCGCGATGATCGTGCGATCCGGCAACGGGATCCCGCGATGCGTGAGCGAAACCACGGCAGGCGTGCTCCCGCTCGCCGCATTGCACTGCAACATGCCACGCTACGACCCGGATCGGAAGTCGGCACAAACCCGGTCATCGCGGATCGGCTGCGCTCTGCCGGAACGCGACCGGTTCGTCAGCGGCTCAGCCGCCCCCGTCAGCAGATAAGTTTGCGCCGGCGGCCTCGACCGCCGCGCGATCGGGCAAGGGCGCGATCGCGCCGTATCCGGTGGTCGAGAGCGCGGCGGCGATACAGGCATACTGCCCGGCGGCGAAAGGATCACCGGTTTCCTGAAGATGCACCAGAAAGGCGGCATCGAAGGCATCGCCGGCCCCCGTCGCATCGCGCGCCGTGACCGGAAAGGCCGGGATGCGGCGGCGCGCATGCGGCGTGGCGATGATCGCGCCCTGCGCGCCCAGCGTCATCGCGACGATGGCGCAACCACCCTCCAGACAATGATCGAGCAGAGCCTCGGGATCGCGCGTGCCGAAAATCTTCGCCGCATCCTCGTGACCGGGCAATGCGATGTCGCACAGCCGCAAAGCCTCGCGGATGATCGCGCGGGCGCGCGGCAGCGGCCACAGGGCAAGGCGCAGATTGGTATCATAGGCGATGCGTGCGCCGGCCTCGCGCGCCAGTGCCATGGCTTCGAAACCGGTATCGCAGGCCGCGAGCGAAATGCCCTGGCTGATTGCCGAGAGATGCAGGATGCGCGTCGATGCCAGCGCGGCGCGCGCCGCGTCGTCGAGCGCGTAGCGCGTCGCGGCGGAGGATGCGCGCAGATAGGCGAAGCGGTGCCCCTGTGCGCCGCCATGCTCGACGAGATAGGCTCCCGTCGGCGCCTGCGGGTCGCGCCGCACGCAGGCCGTATCGACACCCTCGCGCGCCCAGAGCGCCATGACGTCGTCGCCGAAAGCATCCGCGCCGAGCGCGCCCAGAAAGCCGGTCCGGGCCCCGAGCCGCGCCGCCGCGACGGCGACATTGGAGACGTCGCCGCCGAAACCGCGCAGGCAGCGATCATCGCTTGCATCCGCGTTGAACTCGATCAGCGGCTCGCCGAGCGCGAGCAGATCGAAACGCGCGTCGTGATCAGCACAAGCGCTCGCCGGCCCCATCGCTCACCTTCACGGTTGACCCGCCCGGATGTCAGAACGGGATGTCATCGTCGAGATCATCGTAGCGCGAACCGCCGCCACCGCCACCGGAGCCACTGCCGCCGGAACCGGCGCGGGCGGGACGGTTCTCCATTGGCGAGGAGCGGCCGAACTCGTCCCCGCCACCGCCATAACCGCCGTCATCACGCTCGCCACCACCGCCGCCGCCGCCGCGGGAATCGAGAATGGTGAGTTCGCCGCGATAGCGCTGCAGCACGATCTCGGTGGAATAACGATCCGCGCCGCTCTGGTCCTGCCATTTGCGGGTCTGGAGCTGGCCCTCGATATATACCTTCGTGCCCTTCTTGAGATATTGCTCGGCAATGCGCCCGAGCGGCTCGTTGAAGATCACCACGGAATGCCATTCCGTGCGCTCGCGCCGCTCACCGCTCTGCTTGTCGCGCCAGGTCTCGGAGGTCGCGATGCGCAGATTGACGACCGGATCGCCATTGCCGGTGCGCCGCACCTCCGGATCGCGGCCCAGATTGCCGACGATTATGACCTTGTTCACGCTGCCCGCCATCCGAGCCTCCTTCGATCCGTTGACGCCTGTTACCTTGGTTCTGACGCCTGCCGCGCCAAACGACAAGACGTCCCGGGCCCTGTCCCCATCGGAATTTCAAACCCGCCTCATACGCATGTTCTATATATGTTCTAGACTCAACGCAACCCCCGCGCCCATTTCGCAACCCCGCACCGCGCTACGCCGCCGCCCGCAACAGCGCCACACCGAACGGAGGCAGGCTGATGCCGCCATCCGGCGAGGCCGTCGCCTCGAAACCGCGCAGCGCGACGGGGGCGCCCAATCCGTCGGGCGCCAGATTGGCGAGAATCTCCCGCGTCAGCGCCTGCGCCTGTGCGCTCAGGTTGAACAGGCAGAGAATGCCTTCGCCGTCCTTCTCGCGCCGGAATGCGAGAATGGCTTCGGGCGCATCGAGAAAGCGCAGCCCGCCCTCGCGCATGGCCGGCTCGTTGCGCCGCCAGTGCAGGAAACGGCGCACCCGCGCATGGCCGGAATCGGGGTCGTCTGCCTGCTGGTCAACCGCGCGCAAGTGATGCGCGTGCGGGATCGGCAGCCAGGGCGTGCCGGCGCTGAACCCGGCCTGCGGCGCGCCTGCCTGCCAGGGCATCGGCGTGCGGCAGCCGTCGCGCCCCGGCTGGTCGGGCCAGAAGCGGATGCCGTAGGGATCCTGCATCGCCTCCGGTGGGATATCCGCCTCGGTGAGCCCCAGTTCCTCCCCCTGATACAGGCAGGAGCCGCCGCCGAGGCTGGTGACGAGAGCCGCGACGAGAGCCGCCCCGGCATCGGGATCGGCCTCGAGCTGCAGCCGCGTGACCGCGCGCACGACGTCGTGATTGGCCAGCGCCCAGCAGGGCCAGCCCGTGCCGATGGCACCGCGGACCTCCTCCACCACCCGCCGGATCGCCCGCGCCGTGAAGGGGGCGGAGAGCAATTCGAAGGAATACGCCATATGCAGCCGCCGGCCCGCCTCGGTATAGGCCGCCGTGGTCGCCATGACGTCGCGGTCGGGCCCGATCTCGCCGAACATCGCCGCACCGGGATAGCGGTCGGTGAGGCGGCGCAGATCCTCCAGAAAGGCGAGATTCTCCGGGCGAGTCTTGGAATAGACGTGATCCTGATAGGCGTACGGATTGGTGCGCGCCAGCCCCGCCACGGCGCGCTCCTGCGGCAGGGGCGGGTTGTCGCGCAGTTCCGCGTCGTGAAAATAGAAATTCACCACATCGAGCCGGAACCCGTCGACCCCGCGATCGAGCCAGAACCGCGCCACGTCGAGCGCGGCCTCGCGAACCTGCGGATTGTGGAAGTTCAGATCCGGCTGGGAGGCGAGGAAATTGTGCAGATAATATTGCCGGCGCCGCGAATCCCATTCCCAGGCCGGACCGCCGAAGATCGACAGCCAGTTGTTGGGCGGGGTTCCGTCCGGCTTCGGATCGGCCCAGACATACCAGTCCGCCTTCGGGTTGTCGCGGCTGGCGCGGCTTTCGCGAAACCAGGGATGGCGATTGGAGCTGTGCGAGAGCACCAGATCGATGATCACGCGCAGGCCCTGCTCATGCGCTGCAGCGATCAGCGCGTCGCAATCGGCGCGTGTGCCGAAGATCGGATCGACATCGCAATAATCAGCGACATCATAGCCGAAATCCTCCATCGGCGAGACGAAGAACGGCGAGATCCAGATCGCATCCGCACCCAGATCGGCCACGTAATCGAGCCGCGCGGTAATGCCGGCGAGATCACCGATCCCGTCGCCGTTGCTGTCGAGGAAAGAGCGCGGATAGATATGGTAGACCACGGCATGGCGCCACCAGTTCGGATCACTCGGACTCAGCTGTTTCGCCATCAGGCTGCCTCTTGCGCAATCATAAGCTCTCACGAAACGACCGCATCGCCGATGTGTTGCATGATCGATGCGTGATCGGGCGGATCGGCGCCGGCACGGGTGCAGTTCAGCGCCGCCGCGCTCGCAGCATAGGCGAGCGGGAAGCGCATCGCATCCGGGGCGCAGGCGCCAAGACCCGCACGATCGAAGGGACCGTAGCGGGCCAAAGCCGCCAGAAATGCGGCATGGAAACTGTCTCCTGCGCCCACCGCATCGACGACCCTCACCTGCGGCGGGCGCACGGTCAGCATGAAATCGCGATGATGCAGCCGCGCGCCGTTGCCGCCATCCGTGACGATGACGAGGGCGGGGCCGGCGGCGTGATCGGCGAGCGCCCGCGCCGTAAAGCCATGCGCCTCACCGTAACCCGTCGCGAGATCCGCCGCGCTCGCCTTGACGATGTCGGCCTTCGCCAGACAGGCCTCGAAGGCACCGCGCCAGACCGCGTCGGGGGGCGTGAGCGCCGGGCGCAGATTGGGGTCGAGGCTGATCAGCCGCCGGCCCGCTTCGCGCGCAACGAGGCTGCGCAAGGCGTCGCCGGAGGGCTCCAGCGCAATCGGGAAGGAGCCGAGGACCAGCGCCCGCACCGGCGAGTCATCGCGGAGCATGAGCGCGTCGGCGGGCAGATCGAGATCGGCGACCCGCTCGCCGTAGAACCCGTAAGCCGGCTCACCGGTCGCATCGCGGGAGACGGCGACGATGCGGGTGGGATGGGCGCTCTCGGTCGCCGATGCCGGCACGGCGCCTTCCGTGTGCAGCCGCGCGCGCAGCCACCGGCCGAACACGTCTGCGGAGAGACCGCCGAGATAGCCCACCGTGAAACCGTTCTCGGCGCCGAGCCGCGCGAGCCCGACAGCGCAATTGAAGGCCGATCCGCCCGGCACCGGTCGTGCCGCGAGATCCGCGCCCTGCGGATCGACGAGAAGATCAACGAGCGCTTCACCACAAACCAGAATCATGCTTGTCCGAATTGCGAGCGATGCGGAAGCGACCGACCGGAAAGGCGATCACGGAAAGCGGGCGCGACACGGTAATGATCACGCCATGCCGCCATGAGATTGTGCATGGCCGACGCCCGGCCGCAAGCGCCTTGGGGCGATCAGAAGATGTTTTTCATTTTCATGCAATGCACAATAATCGCTCCTGCCAACCGGTGGAAAAACACATTCCAATCGCACCGTAAAGCTTATGAATCAAAGAATGCGAGAATATTTTGCAGCGCACATGACGGTTTCACCGGCATGTTTTCGGAGAAACACGATCTATGCGTGGGTCTTGCTGAAAACGCTCATACCTGTCCGATCACCGAAGCATGCCGACCGCTTCAATACAGGACCCATGATATGCGAATATCTGTAAATACGCATTGCCGCATTGACACGCGCATCGCGATGAGGGAGCGTAAGAACAACCTAAAAGCAGTCGTTTCCTGATCGGGAGTGGCGGGGATTGCCCGATATTCCTGAGTAACCGGCTCAGAACCAGGGAGGCATTTGAATGAAACGCAAGCTTTGCGCCGGCGTGGCGCTCGCAGCAATCATCGTCGGCGGTTCTGCTTTCTCCGACGCGACCGTTGCACAGGAGCTGGTCTTCGCGCCAGGTGAGGACGAACGGCTGAACTGGGCGAGCTTCGACGCATTCGCCGAAGCACATGATTTTTCCGGCGAACGCCTGACCGTGGCCGGCCCCTGGACGGGCCGCGATGCGCGCCTCGTGGAGAGCGTTCTGGCCTATTTCGCTGCGGCGACGGGGGCGGAGGTCGTCTATTCGGGCTCCGACAGTTTCGAGCAGGATATCGTGATCTCGACCCAGGCCGGTTCGGCGCCCAACATAGCCGTCTTCCCGCAACCGGGGCTGGCCGCCGACATGGCCGCGCAGGGTTTTCTCGAGCCGCTGGGTGACGACACGGCAGACTGGGTGCGCGAGAATTATTCAGCCGGGGAATCCTGGGTCGATCTGGGCAGCTTTACCGGTCCGGACGGCGATGATGCGCTCTACGGCTTCTTCTACAAGGTCGATGTCAAGTCTCTCGTCTGGTACAGCCCGGACCAGTTCTTCGAGGCGGGCTACGACATTCCTGAGACCATGGAGGAGCTCAAGGCCCTGACCGAGCAGATTGTCGCCGATGGCGGCACGCCCTGGTGCATCGGGCTCGGCGCCGGCGCCGCGACGGGCTGGCCGGCGACGGACTGGGTCGAGGATCTGATGCTGCGCCTGCATGCACCGGAGGTGTATGACGGCTGGGTCGACAATTCCGTGCCCTTCGACGATCCGCGCGTCGTTGAAGCGATTGAGGAATATGGCTGGTTCGCCCGCAATGACGCCTTCGTCGCCGGCGGTGTCGAGGCCGTACCCACGACGGATTTCCGTGACAGCCCTGCCGGCCTCTTCACCTTCCCGCCGGAATGCTACATGCACAAGCAGGCGAGCTTCATCCCGACCTTCTTCCCCGAAGGTACGGAATACGGTTTCGACGTGGATTTCTTCTACTTCCCCGCCTTCGAGGATCGCGATCCCGGCAACCCCGTCCTGGGCGCCGGCACGCTCTTCGCGATCGCCGACGATTCCGAAGCGGCGCGCGGGCTGATGGCCTTCCTGCAGACGCCGATCGCGCATGAGATCTGGATGGCGCAATCGGGCTTCCTCACCCCCTATCACGAGGCCAATCCGGAGGCTTACGGCGACGATGCCCTGCGCGCGATGGGCGAGATCCTGCGCGAGGCGACCACCTTCCGCTTCGACGCATCCGACCTGATGCCCGGCGAGATCGGGGCCGGCGCCTTCTGGACCGGCATGGTCGACTATACCACCGGCGACGATGCCGGGGACGTGGCCAGCACGATCGAGGAGCGCTGGGACGCGATGCGCTGATCTGCACCTTGCGGCGCGCGGACCGTTCACCGCGCGCCGCCGATCCGGCCTGCATGAGAAAAACGAAGCAGGTCGCTTTCAGGGGGGAGCGTCATGACACCGATGCTGCAGGGCCTGTTGACGATCGTCATCGGCGTCAGTGCCTGTGTGGGCTATTTCTACGCGGCGAACCTGCTTCTCGACAAGGTTCTGCTGCCTGCGCGCGGGCCGCATGCCGGACGCAACATCAACCGCGCGAACCGGATCCGGCCCTGGATCTTCCTGTTCCCGGCCCTGTTCGTGCTCGGGCTCTATCTCGTCTATCCGGTGATCGGCTCGTTCCATCGCTCGCTGTTCGACCGCTCGGGCGAGACCTTCATCGGCCTGGGCAATTACGTCGCCCTGTTCAATGCCGCCGATTTCCGCGTCAGCGTGTTCAACAACCTGCTCTGGATCATCGTCGTGCCGGCCCTGGCCACCTTCATCGGCCTGATCGCGGCCCAGCTCACCGATCGCCTGACCTGGGGCAACATCGCCAAATCGATGATCTTCATGCCGATGGCGATCTCATTCGTCGGCGCCTCGCTGATCTGGAAATTCGTCTATGCCGTCAATCCTGATATCGGCCTGATCAACGCGTTCCGCTTCGCCTTCGGCGCCGAACGCGGCGTCGATGTGATCCAGATACCGTTCTGGAACAATTTCTTTCTGATGGTGATCCTGATCTGGATCAAGACGGGTTTCGCCATGGTGATCCTGTCTGCCGCCTTGCGGGGCATTCCGGAGGAGACGATCGAGGCTGCAATCATCGACGGGGCAAGCCCGTGGCAGGTCTTCTTCAGGATCAAGGTGCCGCAGATCATGGGCACCATCGTCGTGGTCTGGACGACGATCACCATCCTCGTGCTCAAGGTCTTCGACATCGTCTACACCATGACGGGCGGCAATTTCGGCACGGAAATCCTGCCCAGCTACATGATGAGCTACATGTTCCGCGATGACGGGCGCGCCACGGCGGTGGCCTTCGTGATCATGATCCTCGTCCTGCCGGTGATGATCTGGAACATCGTTCAGGCCCGGCGCGAAGTGCGGTGAGGAGGCGGGAACATGGATTCGATTGCCGGCAAGAAATCGCGCCTGACCTGGGCGGTCAACATCGCCGTCATGCTGCTCGTGATGCTGTGGCTGATCCCCACCATCGGGCTGTTCATCTCCTCCTTCCGTGACCGCGACCAGATTTCGCAATCGGGGTGGTGGGTGGCGCCGCTGCCGGTCGAGCTGACCTTCCGCAGCAGGGTCGATCCGCGGGACCAGCGCGAAGAAGACGGACGCTTCATCATCGAGGGGAACCTCTTCGACGATCCCGCCAATGCCGCGCGCTTCCCTGACGGGGCAGGCGAAGTGGTGAATTTCGGCATACGCGGCGCCGCGCCTTCGGAATTTCCGGCGGGTGCGGAAGCCGCGTTGCGCCGAGGCGGTACGCTCACCGTGGCGCGCGACGGCAGATTCCGCGTGGATGCGCCGGAAGCCTTCGAGCGGCGCGGGCCGACCATCTATTTCAAGGCGCGCACACCGCCGCAATTCACCTTGCGGAATTACTGGACCGTGCTGACCGCCGGCGGGATGGACCGGGCCTTCATCAACACGCTCACCGTCACCATTCCCGCCACGATCATCCCGATCCTGATCGCCGCCTTTGCCGCCTATGCGCTCGCCTGGATGCGGTTTCCCGGCCGCGCGCTGCTGATCGCGGGGATCGTCGGATTGCTGGTGGTGCCGCTGCAACTCGCCCTCGTGCCGCTGTTGCGGCTCCATACCAGTATCGGGATCGGGCAGAGTTTCATGGGGATATGGCTGGCGCATACCGGATTCGGCATGCCGCTGGCGATCTATCTGCTGCGCAATTACATGGCCGGCCTGCCGCGCGACATTATCGAGAGCGCGCGGGTCGACGGCGCGACGGATTTCCAGGTCTTCACCAGGATCGTCCTGCCGCTATCCTTCCCGGCGCTCGCCTCCTTCGCGATCTTCCAGTTCCTGTGGACCTGGAACGACCTGCTTGTCGCCAAGGTGTTCCTGCCGTCGGGACCCGATTTCCAGGTCATGACCGTGAAGATCGCCGATGATCTGCTCGGCTCGCGCGGCGGCGATTGGGGCATTCTGGCAACGGCCGCCTTCGTTTCCATCGGCGTGCCGCTGCTCGTCTTCTTCACGCTGCAGCGATACCTCGTGCGAGGGCTGCTGGCGGGTTCGGTGAAATAGGAACGGCTTGTGCCGGAACAGGAACGGGGAGCGTGGGTCGATGGCCGAGCTGAAACTGACCGGGGTCGAGAAAGCCTATGGCGACGTCAAGGTTCTCGCCGACATCAATCTCGGGATCCACCCGGGCGAGCTCGTCGTCTTCGTCGGGCCCTCGGGCTGCGGCAAGTCCACGCTCCTGCGCATGATCGCCGGGCTCGAACAGATCACCGGCGGCACGCTCGAGATCGACGGCATGGTGATGAACGACGTGCATCCCTCCCAGCGCGGCATCGCCATGGTGTTCCAGTCCTATGCGCTCTATCCGCACATGACCGTGCGCGACAACATGGCTTTCGCACTCAGGATCGCGAAGAAGACCGGCGCCGAGATCGAAGCGGCGGTGGCCCGTGCCGCCCGCATCCTGCAGCTCGAACCCCTGCTCGACCGGCTGCCGAAGGAGCTCTCCGGCGGGCAGCGCCAGCGCGTCGCCATCGGGCGCGCCATCGTGCGCGATCCGCGCGTCTATCTCTTCGACGAACCGCTCTCCAATCTCGATGCGGCCCTGCGCGTGGCGACGCGGATCGAGATCGCGCAACTGAAGGAATCGATGCCCGATTCCACCATGATCTACGTCACCCATGATCAGGTCGAGGCGATGACGCTCGCGAGCCGCATCGTCGTTCTGGCCAATGGCGGCATCGCCCAGGTCGGCTCGCCCATGGAGCTGTATACGAAGCCGGAAAACGAATTCGTGGCGCAATTCATCGGCTCGCCCGCCATGAATCTGCTGCCGGGACGCGTCACCGAAACCGGCGCGCAGACCCGCGTCGCGCTGGAGGGCGGTGGAACGGCGCGCGTGGCCATTCCCACCACGGAGGCGGACGGGGGCCTTCCGGTCAATCTCGGCGTACGCCCGGAGGATCTCGTCGCGAGCGATGACGCGGATTATCTCTATCGCGGCAAGGTCGAGATTACCGAAGCGCTCGGCGAACTCACCGTGCTCTATTTCGCGCGTGATGCCGCAGGTGCGCAGGTCCTGGCCAAACTGCCGGGCATCCATTCAGACATGCGCGGCAAGGCCGTCAGCCTCAAGGCGGATCCGGACCGGCTTCACCTGTTCCATCAGGGTCGCTCGCTGCTCTATCGCAGCTGATCCGGCTTTGCGGAAAGGCGAAACAAACATTAGGGATTATGCACGACGACGAAAAGCACCGATGTAATTATACAACTTATAATGACTTTATTCAAGAATTTTGCAATCTTAAGAATCCTTTTCGACATTCACTGCATCTACCTGAAATAGCGATTGGTCCAGACGCGAGAAGTCTGTTTCCGATCCTGATCACGCCTCTTCTGTAAAGCGGTTCCCGGCCTTCAATGGGATTTTCAGCGAAATCGACGAAAAATTGCATATCAAATATGCAATCTCCGGCGTGATCCGGAAGATTGTTCCAATATCCGAAATGGTCAGCCAATTACCGCGCAGAATTGGTTCATTGGTCTGAACAATCATTGACATTCTCAATCACTAGTGAGAATTGTATGGACAAGTCTGTGCGTAAGCGGACACAAAATACAATCTCATGAAGTGAAGGGTGCCCGGGAGGGGCGGGTGGCATGTCGAACAGACGGGAAAGTACAAAGGCATCTCGGAGCATCTCGGCAACCAGCGAAACGTCCGGTCCCGGACGCACGCGTATATTCGAACTTGGAAACGACCAGAACAGATTACTGATTGCAGCCGATCCGCAAGATCGCGCCACATTACAGCCCTTCCTCGAACCCGTGACCTTGCTTCCCGGCGAGATTCTGCTCGATGTCGGGCAGGCGATCGATTACGTGTATTTCCCGCAAAGCGGCGTCATTTCACTACTGACGATGGTCCAGCCGAATCAGTTCGTCGAGACCTGCACGATCGGGCGCGAAGGCGCCGTCGGCCTCGTCACCGGGCTTGGCTCCGGCGTCTCGCTCAGCCGTGTGGTCGTGCAGATCGCCGGGCGCGCGCTGCGCATGCGCGCAGCGCTCCTGAACGAGATCCTGCCCAAGACACCCAGCCTCAACGACATCAAGACGCGTTATGGTGAGGCCCTGATCTCACAGGTCTTGCAGACGCTTGCCTGCAACACGCTGCATTCGGTCGAGCAACGCCTCTGCCGCTGGCTGCTGATCTGCCGCGACCGAACCGCCAGCAATACCGTCCCGCTGACCCAGGAGGCGTTGGCCGAAATGCTGGGTGTCCAGCGCACCACGGTGACGGCCGCAGCCCGCAGCCTGCAGGCGCGGGGCTTCATCCGATATCGCCGCGGCGTGATCGAATGCACCGATGTGAACGGTTTGCAGCAGACCTCATGCGAATGCTACGCACTCATGCGCGATACCTTCGCGCGACTTCTGCCATATACATATGAAGACCCTTCAGGCGATCGTGGCTGAAGCGGCGCCTCAGTCCGCCGCAGGGATCGGGCGCGGGCGCCCCGCATCATCAATGGCGACGAAGGTGAAGCTGGCATCCGTCACCTTCTCGCGGGTATCGCTCTGGAAGCGCCTTGCCCAGGCCTCGATATGGATCTTCATCGAGGTCCGACCCACCGATTCGATCTCGGTATAGACGCACAAGACATCCCCGACCCGCACCGGGCGGATGAAGGTCATCGCCTCGACGGCGATGGTGACGACGCGCCCGCGTGCGCGCTCGACACCGGCAATGCCACCGGCCTGGTCCATCTGCGAGAGCACCCAGCCGCCGAAGATATCGCCATTGGCGTTGGTATCGGCCGGCATGGCGATGGTGCGCACCGTGAGTTCGCCGCGCGGTTCATTCGCTTCGCCCCCGGATGCAGCCGCCATCGCCGCGTCCTCCCCCGGATCAGTTGTCGAGGAAGCTGCGCAGCTTGCGCGAGCGCGACGGATGCTTGAGCTTGCGCAGGGCCTTCGCCTCGATCTGGCGGATACGCTCGCGGGTCACCGAAAACTGCTGGCCGACCTCCTCCAGCGTGTGGTCGGTGTTCATGCCGATGCCGAAGCGCATGCGCAGCACACGCTCCTCGCGCGGTGTAAGCGAAGCGAGCACCCGGGTCGTGGTCTCGCGCAGATTCGACTGGATGGCGGAATCGATCGGCAGGACGGCGTTCTTGTCCTCGATGAAATCGCCCAGATGCGAATCTTCCTCGTCGCCGATCGGCGTCTCGAGAGAGATCGGCTCCTTGGCGATCTTGAGTACCTTGCGCACTTTCTCCAGCGGCATGGCGAGCTTCTCGGCCAGTTCCTCCGGCGTCGGCTCGCGCCCGATCTCGTGCAGCATCTGGCGCGAGGTGCGCACGATCTTGTTGATCGTCTCGATCATGTGGACCGGGATGCGGATGGTGCGGGCCTGGTCGGCGATGGAGCGGGTGATCGCCTGCCGGATCCACCAGGTGGCGTAGGTCGAGAACTTGTAGCCGCGACGATACTCGAATTTGTCGACCGCCTTCATCAGGCCGATATTGCCTTCCTGAATCAGATCGAGGAATTGCAGGCCGCGATTCGTATATTTCTTGGCGATCGAGATCACGAGACGCAGATTGGCCTCGATCATCTCCTTCTTGGCCTGGCGCGCTTCGCGCTCGCCCTTTTGCACCATGTGCACGATCTTGCGGAATTCCGAGATCTCGAGCCCGGTTTCGGAGGCGAGCGTGTGGATCTGGTCGCGCAGATCGTGGATCTGGTCCTTGCCGTCAGCGACGAAGTTCTTCCAGCCCTTGCCGCCCAGCTTGGAGACTCGCAACAGCCATTTCGGGTCAAGCTCGTAGCCCTGATAATTGCGCAGGAAATCCTCGCGCCCGACACCGAAGCTCTCGGCATAGCGCATCAGCCGGCCCTCATGCGAGAGCAGGCGCTTGTTGATGTCATAGAGCTGCTCGACCAGCGCATCGATGCGATTCTGGTTGAGCGAGAGCGACTTCACGTCAGTGACGATCTCTTCCTTGAGCTTTTTATACTTGCGCTCCTGGGAGGGCGTGAGCTGCGAATTCTGCATGCGCTGCTCGACATGCTCGACCTGCAGGCGGCGGAGCTTCTTGTAGTTGTCCGCGATCCGGTCGAAGGTTTCGAGCACGCGCGGCTTCAGCTCCGACTCCATGGCGGAGAGAGAGACGTTGTTGTCCATATCGTCGTCATCAGTGTCGGCATCGCCGTCGGTCTCGGCCTCCGGGGTCGAGCCGGGTTGAGTCTGGTCGCCCGCCGGTTTTGCCGCCGCTTCCTCGCCGGCAGCGGCACCGGCAGCACCGTTGACGACGCCACTGACCGCCGCGCCCGCGCCCGCATCCTCATCGTCCTTGCCGGGGGCGCCCTTGCCCTCCGGATCGGCATAGGTGGCTTCGAGATCGATGATGTCGCGCAGAAGCACGCGGCCTTCGACCAGTTCATCGCGCCAGATGATGATGGCCTGGAAGGTCAGCGGGCTCTCGCAGAGCCCCGCGATCATCGCCTCGCGACCGGCCTCGATGCGCTTGGCGATGGCGATTTCGCCCTCGCGCGAAAGCAGTTCGACCGAGCCCATCTCACGCAGATACATGCGCACGGGATCGTCGGTCCGGTCCGTCGGCTCCTTCGTGGTTTCAGGCTTGGCCGCCACGGCACGGGTGGTCGATGCAGCGACGAGATCGGTGCCTTCGGCTTCCTCCTCGCCGGATTCGCCTTCCGCCTGCGCCTCCTCGACTTCCTCTGCCTCGACGACATTGATGCCGAGCTCGCTGAGTTGGCCGAGCACATCCTCGATCTGCTCGGACGAGAACTCCTCCGAGGGCAGGACGTCATTGAGCTCGTCATAGGTGACGTAACCGCGTTTGCGCGCGGTCTTGATCATCTTCTTGACCGCGGCATCGGTCAGATCGAGCAGCGGACCATCCGATTGTTGCTCGGGCGCCGCTTCGGTGGTCTCAGTTGCCTTGGTCGCCATTCAAGAATTCCCACAGATCTCGGCCGGAATCGACGTTCCGGCAACACGCCCCCACGCACCAGCCCCGTGCCCCGGGCCGGGCGTTTCGGCGGTGATGCTCAACGAACCCGGAACGCCCCTCGCTCGGGCACGCCGCGAATCACCGAACATGAAACACCAATCGGCTTGTCGAAGCGTTAAGCATCGCACCCGCTTAGCGAAGCGATCCCACGACGGGAAGACGGACCAACGGAAAAACCGGCGCCGGATGCCTTTATCCGCCGCCGTCCCGACCTCTATCGCCCCTTTCGGAATCCGTTTCGCGTCGACGATCGCCTCCACCTCGCAACAGCCGTTGCGTTTCAATCTTCCCGGTCGGCTTCCGCGCCCTCGAGCGACGACAACTGAACCTGAACGTCACGCATCCAGGCCAGATTGGCTTCACTGTCATCCTCGGCCAGTGCGCGGGCAGCCGCCTTCAATTCCGTATGTAGCGTGTGTGCGCGCCGATGCAAGATGATGGCCTGCCTCAATGCATCCTCGACACGCAATCCGTCGGCATGCGGGTCGAGAATCCAGCGCAGGCTGGGCACCATCCGGGCATGCAGGGCTTGATACGTGTCGGCGAGACCGGCGCGCCGCAGCGAGAGCGCGACGTATTCCGCCTCGGCGGTATTGTCCTCGGCGATGTAATCAAGCAGAAATCCGCGCAGCCGCCGCGCCTCGGGGCTGGCCAGTTCGAGCGCCGCCAGCGTCTCGGCGTGTTCTTCCAGAAGATGCGGATGCGCCACGAAGGCAGCCACGATGGTCGCCTCACGCGGAGCCGCCGCCGCCGGGATATCGGGATCGGGACGGGCGAACAGTCCGGAACGCAGCAGCGCCGGGCTCGGACGGTAGCCCTGCGGCAGGCGCATCCCCGGTGCCTCCTGCTGCCAGCCGGCGCGCGGCCCGCGTGCATAGCCACCGCCGGCCCCGCCACCCTGACGTCCGCCCCCGCGCTCGTAACCGCCACTGCGCCGGCCCGCCCCGCGAAACTGCTGCGCGAGACGCTCGTTGATCGCATCCCGGTAATGCCTCTGCAGGGTCTCGTCGCTGATCACCCGCAGAGCCTGATGCAGGCGCCGCTCGAAGGCGGCCCGCTGCTCCGGCGTTTCCAGCGGCCCGGCCTCGGTCTCGCGCGCCCAGAGCACGTCGATCAGGGGCAGCGCGGCTTCGAGCACCCGCTCCATCGCAGCAGCGCCGCCCTCGCGGGCGAGATCATCGGGATCCTGTCCCGCCGGCAGCATCGCCATACGCAGCGACTTGCCCACCGGCAGACGCGCGAGCGCCACGTCGAGCGCGCGGAAGGCCGCACGGCGCCCGGCCTTGTCGCCATCGAAACAGAGAATCGGCTCATCCGCCATACGCCACAGGACGGCGAGTTGCTCTTCCGTCAGCGCGGTGCCGAGTGGCGCGACCGCGTTGTCGAAGCCCATCCCCGCCATGGCGATGACGTCCATGTAACCCTCGACCGCGACGACGACGCCCTTGTCATGCGCCGCCTTGCGCGCCTGATGGGCGTTGTAGAGCATCGTCCCCTTGTGAAAGAGCGGGGTATCGGGAGAATTGAGATATTTCGCCGGAACATCCGCCGAGAGCGCGCGCCCGCCGAAGGCGACGACCCGTCCGCGCGAATCGCAGATCGGGAAGATCAGCCGGTCGCGAAAACGGTCGAAGGGCACGGCGATATCCTCGCCGGAGACCAGCAGACCCGCCTCGATCATTGTCTCGCCCGGCACACCCTTGTCGGCGAGATGATCGCGCAAGGCATAGCGCTCTGCCGGGGCGTAGCCGATGCGAAAGCGCTTCTGCAGCGTCTGCGGCATGCCGCGCCGGGCGACGTATTCGCGCGCATTGGTGCCGCGCCGCCCGGCATATTCCTTCTCGAAGAAGGCGGCGGCGAGTTCCATCACCTCGTGCAGGCCCGCGCGGCGCTTTTCCGCCTCGAGATTCTCCATCGTGGGCCTGGGCAGGCTCACACCCGCCTCACCGGCGAGCCGCTCGACCGTCTCGGGGAAGCTCAGCCCCTCGGTCTCCATCAGGAAATCGAAGATGTCGCCGTGCTTGCCAGACGAGAAACAGTGATAGAAGCCCTTCTGGTCGTTGACGTAGAACGAGGGCGACTTCTCCTGGTTGAAGGGCGAGAGCCCCTTCCATTCGCGCCCCGCCTTCTTCATCTGCACGCGCTTGCGCACGACTTCCGAAACGGGAAGCCGGGCACGGATCTCGTCGAGAATCGCGGGCGGATAGCGCATGGGTCGATCTTACATCAAATCGGGGGCGCCTGCGGGTTTAGTCCGCGTGGCGTGCGATCGCACCTTGAAATGCGCCTGCGCGCCTGTGGATCGCTGTGGAGGAATTGCCGCCTCCTCCTGCGTCGCGGGACGCGATTGATGAATCAGACTGCACAATCATCAAAAATTTCTCGTTTGCCGCGATCGGGTTTTTCGGGCAATTTTCGTTGACATTGAAGTAAATACAAAAAGGAGAAACAATGCAAAACCGTAAATATCATATCGAAAAACGAATCGAATCTGAAATCAAAAACGTTTTTAAAAGCTGCAAACTTTGATATTGCAATTCTGAATGTGGATGGCGGCTTTCTGGCCGTGTAGCAACGATATGACCTGGATCATACTCGGCCTCGGCGCCGGAATCATTCTCGGAATCTACGATTTCCTGACGAAGATCGCCCTTCGCAAGAACGGTGTCCTGGAAGTCGTCTTCTTGTCGTCGCTGATCGGTGCGCTTGTCTGGCTTCCCTTCATACTGGCCCCGGACAACGCCGTTCACGCCCTGCGCCCCGTCGGCCTTGCGCCGGAGGGCTTGTCCCTGAGTGAGCATCTCGCCGTTCTTCCGAAGTCGCTGATGATGGTCGTCACCTGGGTGCTGTCATACTATTCCGTCAAGGCTCTTCCCTTGTCGATTTCAGCCGGAATCCGCGCATCGGGGCCGGTTTGGACAGCAATCGGCGCCTATGTTTTCCTCGGTGAACTGCTCTCCCCGATGCAATGGACCGGCATATTGCTGGCTGTCGCGGCGTATTACTATTTTTCGCTCATCGGAAAAAAAGAGGGTATTCATGTCCAGAGCAATCTTTGGGTATTCTGCATGCTCGCCGCAACGCTCATGTCCTCGGCAAATGCGTTGTATGATAAGCATATATTGGTGAATCTCGATCTAGATCTTGCATCGGTTCAGGCATATTCTGCACTTCAACGTGCAGCGCTCGCAGCTATAATTCTGCCTTTTATAATAAAACGTATCACACTCAAGGGCCTGATGTCCGAAAATTGGTCAATCACTGCCTTGGCAATTGCTTATGTTACAGCCGAATTCGTTTATCTCTGGTCCGTCAACTCAGAGGGAGCGCTTATATCCGTCATCTCCATCCTGAGACGAACAAATCTCATCATGGTATTCGGGCTCAGTGCCATTCTGCTTCGTGAAAATAACATACCTCAAAAGACCATGGCAATCGGTGTCGTTCTACTAGGGATTTGCCTCGTCATTCTGAATTGAATCAATAAGCCATCCGTATACATCCGCAATGGGCCTCCTACTCAGCGAGTTCTTTCTACAGATGAGGAAATAAGAAGAATCGGATTCGAGTCCAATGTCGAACAATACTTCCAGTTCGCCGCGGCGAATCAATCGATCGACGAGCGAACGTCGCACGAGAGCGACGCCGACACCCTGCAGAGCAGCATCCACCATCATCGCCGTATCGGAGAGCAGAAGCAGCTTGCCGGTCCCCGGCGGCTCAAGCTTCGCCAGCTCGAACCACGGCGCCCAGGGTTGGCGCTGGTGCTCGACGAGCGTCGCGCGCCGGAGACGTTGCTGCAGGCCGCCCTCCCCGAGGGAGGCCGCATATGTCGGCGTTGCCACGGGAATCCACGCATCATCCATGATCTTGGTGACGGCCAGCCCCTCACTGCCCGGATCGCGGCAGAACCGGATGGCGAGATCGGCTTCATTCTGGTCGAGCTGCACTTGCCGCAAGGTCGTATCGATGTCCAGCGTGATGTCGGACAGAGTACGCTGCAAGTCGGCGAGCCGAGGGAGCAGCCAGAAACGGGCAAAAGAAGGAAGGATCGACAGGCGCACATGCGTATGTCGATCCTTGAAGCTACTGGTGGCGCTCTGCAGCGCCACCAGAGCCGGAACGATGCTCTTGAGAAGCACATCCCCTTCCATTGTCAGACGCGCACTGCGCGTCGTACGCTCGAACAACAATGTTCCAAGATTTCGCTCCAGCTCCCTTATTCGATGACTGATCGCACTGTCGGTAATGCAGAGTTCTTCAGCCGCGCGTCGAAAACTGCGATGCCGGGCGACCGCGTCAAACGCTATCAGAGCTTGGGTTGAAGGGATGCTGCAGAATTCCGAATTCATTTTATTTCCCGGCGAATATTGATCAACTCTGGAGAAGCTCAATGCACATGATCGGAATAGATGTGGGTGGCACAAAGATCGAAGGTGTCGCCCTGGATAACAAAGGGCGTGAGATTTTTCGAATTCGGCGGAGAACAATGCATGATTCGGGATACGAAAATATAATCAAGCAAATTGCTGGCATTCATATGTCTATCGCGGCTAATATTGGAGATACCCCCTATTCTCTGGGCATCTGCACGCCGGGCACCATCGATCACGACAATGCAAGACTGCGATTTTGCAATATCGAATGCATGAATGGGAAAAATCTTCTGCGCGATCTGCAAGACGAAATCGGTATGCCGCTGGCGCTGACGAATGACGCGAACAGTTTTGCGCTTGCCGAAGCGCGGCTGGGAGCAGGTCGATCCGGGCACTTCGTATTCGGCATGGTACTCGGCACCGGCTGCGGCGGAGGCTTCGTCGTGGGCGGAGACATCTGGGAAGGGTGTAACGGGATTGCCGGAGAATGGGGGCATTCTGTGCTCTATCATGGAGGCCATGCCTGCTATTGCGGGCGCCATGGATGCGTGGAGCGATATTTGAGCGGTACGGCCATCGAGCAGTCCTATCATGCAATCTCCGGGAGAAAGATCACCGTTCCAGAAATCCTGAATGCGCGCAAGTGCGGTGATCCGCATGCCTCGCGGGTTTTGGATGGCTTCATGGAGGCATTCGGTCTCGCAACAGCGAATCTGATCACGATATTTGACCCGGATATCATCGTGCTCGGGGGTGGGCTTTCAAATATGGACGATATCTACGCTGAAGGCACGCGACGTGTACGGGACAATATCATGGGAGATCATGTCAAAACCCAAGTAAGCCGCAACATATTAGGCGATTCAGCAGGCGTTCTGGGCGCCGCGCTGCATGGCTACGAGGTCGGACGCTCATGCTGAAAGTGCTTTGTCTGGGTGGCGTCACGCTTGACGTCCTCGTAGCGATCGAGGCTGAAGTTCAGCCCCTGCCTGGGCAGAAACAGGAAGCCAGCCATATCGAACTGGCCGCCGGAGGGGGCGCGATGAATGCGGCAACGGTCTTCAACAGACTCGGCGCGCAGGTCGGCATCCACTGCGCGATCGGGCGGGATGAGGCCGGGGAGTTCATCTTGCGGACATTGACGCAGAGCAATGTCTCCACAACCAATGTTGAAGTAGTCGATGATACACCAACCGGCAAAGCCATCGTCACCATTCCTCGGTCGGGCGACGCTTCGGTCATGGCTGCGCGCGGCGCAAACCTGAGGCTGCGCGCCGATTCCATCTCGATCAAATCTGCCGATCTGCTTTATGTGACCGCAGCGCCGCAAGCCGCCTACCGGGCAATCGCACAGCGCCTTTCGGATGCGCCCCGCGCATTCGAATTCGTGGCGTTCAACCCCGGCATGGGCCAGATCATCGCAGACTTTGCACAATGTGAGCCCGTCATCGCAGAATGTGATCTTCTCGTGGTGAACAAGAACGAGGCACGACAGCTTGCGCAACAGATGGATCTGCCTTGCGCCGGTCTGTCCGTCGTCGATATCTGCAGGAGTCTCGACCGGAGATACGGAGGTCTCGTCTGTATTACTGATGGGGAGCATGGAGCCTGGCTGACCGGTGGCGCCGAAATCTTCCACGAATCCGTATTTGAATCGCCTGCGCTCCCCCATCAACACAGCACACTCGGCGCGGGAGATACTTTCGGCGCAACACTGGCATACATGCTGGCATTGGGGAAGACCACCGAAGAAGCGCTTCAGCTAGCTGCGCGCAATGCCGCTGCCACGGTTACACGGTTGGATGCAAATTCGGGTGCCTTGTCGATCAAGGAATTCCTGAATTAGAGCAACTTGCATCTATATATTGTATGTTCCGTTGAGAAGTGACCCGGGCAGGCACGGAATTTCCACTGAGATTTGACCCATGTGACCCTTTCCCCAACGCGGCATGCGGTGGGGGACTACGGAGTGATCCACATGGGATTTTTGAACATCATTCGCCGGATGGCATTGCGGGAGAAGCTGCCGCTTCGCGAGATTTCGCGACGCACTGGTTTGTCGCGGAACACCATCAAGAAGTATCTGAACGCGGGTACCGTCGAACCGAAGTTCGCGACGCCCCAAAGGGCGAGCAAGCTTGACCCTTTCGCTGAGAAGCTGGGTGCCTGGCTGAAGACGGAGGCCGGCAAATCGCGCAAGCAGCGCCGGACGCTGAAGCAGCTCCATGCCGATCTGAAGGCTCTCGGCTTCACGGGCTCCTACAATCGGGTTGCGGCCTTTGCCCGGTCTTGGCGGATGGATCGCCAGCGGGAGCAGCAGACGACGGGGCGCGGTACCTTCGTCCCTCTGGCCTTTCGCCCCGGCGAGGCGTTCCAGTTCGACTGGAGTGAGGATTACGCCGTGCTCGGCGGCGAGCGCACCAAGCTGCAGGTCGCCCATATCAAGCTGTCGCACAGCCGAGCCTTCCTGCTGCAGGCTTATCTGCTCCAGACCCACGAGATGCTGTTCGATGCCCATTGGCACGGTTTCCGCGCTTTCGGCGGCGTGCCGGGGCGCGGCAAGGAACGCCAAGTCAACATCCGGTTCCTGGCCATGACGAGCCATTAGGTCTTTGAACCGGCATTCTGCAATCCCGCCTCGGGCTGGGAGAAGGGACAGGTCGAGAAGAATGTCCAGGATGCACGACCACGCCTGTGGCAGCCGATGCCGAACTTCTCCGATCTGGCTGCGCTGAACGCCTGGCTGGAACAGCGTTGCATGGAGCTGTGGCACGAGATTCCGCACGGGGCTCTGCCCGGCACCATTGCTGCTGTCTGGGCCGGGGAGCAGGCCGCGCTGATGCCGCTACCCTCCGCCTTCGACGGCTTCGTCGAGCAGAGCAAGCGCGTCTCGCCGACCTGTCTGATCAACTTCGAGCACAATCGCTACAGCGTTCCCGCGTCATTCGCCAATCGCCCCGTCAGCCTGCGGATCTATCCCGACCGGTTGGTGGTGGCCGCCGAAGGGCAGATCCTTTGCGAGCATCCGCGCGTCATCGATCGCTCCCACAAGCAACTGCCCCGCACGATCTATGACTGGCGACACTATCTCGCGGTCATCCAGCGAAAGCCCGGGGCGCTGCGGAACGGGGCACCCTTCGCAGAATTGCCCATGGCATTCAGACAGTTGCAGGATCAGATGCTGCGCCGTCCTGGTGGAGACCGTGAGATGGTCGATATTCTCGCGCTCGTCCTGCAGCACGATGAGGAGGCCGTGTTGACCGCCATGAGAACGCGCCCTGGCCGAGGGCGTGCCGACCAAGACCCATGTCCTGAACCTGCTGCATCGCCTCATCGACGGCAAGACAAGCGGCACCCCGGATATCGACACGCCGCAGGCGCTGATCCTGAGCCGTGAGCCGACAGCCAATGTCGAGCGCTATGACGGCCTGCGCCTCCAAAATGACGAAGGCCGCCATGCGTCATGATCCTGCCAGCGGCGCCGTCGTCATCATGCTGCGCAGCCTCAAGATGTACGGCATGGCACAGGCCGTCACCGATCTGATCGAACAGGGCGCGCCGGCGTTCGACGCCGCCGTGCCGATCCTGTCCCAGTTGCTCAAGGCCGAACTGGCCGAGCGTGAGGTGCGCTCGATCGCCTATCATCTGAAGGTCGCACGCTTCCCTGCCTACAAGGACCTCTCCGGCTTCGACTTCGCATCCAGCGAGATCAACGAGGCAACAGTGCGTCAGCTTCACCGGTGTGAGTTCCTCGATGGGGCCCAGAACGTCGTTCTGATCGGAGGCCCAGGAACAGGAAAAACCCAGGTATCCATAGCGAGCCGGGTCTGATGCCACGGGGAAAACGATTGGGATAAGTGCCCTGACAACGTGATCGAGGATCAGGCCCGGTTCCCGGCATGCCGGGAACCGGGCACGGTGTCGACGCGAACCAGGCCGGTTCGGGCTCGAAGACCCTGAGAGATCCTCCGATCGTCTCGTGACCGTGACGCAGTCAGCCCGACCCAGCCGCGCCGACGGGCAAGTGTAACACGATTGTTGAGCGCCTTCGCGGGCGCTGCCACGAATGACCCACCTGACTGTGCCGGCGGCGATCGGTTCCAAACTAGGGAGCCCTGAACAAGATGCATAGAACCGTCGGAATAGACCTTGCGATCCGTGGCGACCATGTCGCCCAAATCTTCGAAAATGGAAAGCCCGTCGGCCGGCCTATCCGCTTCCGCCACGACGCGCCCTCGCTTGATGCATTCGTCGCCTCCGTATCGGCGGACGTGCATACCGGCACCGCCGTGCAGGCGATCATGGAGCCGACAGGGATGAGCTGGTTCCCCGTCGCCCACCGCCTGGGCGACGCCGGCGTCGAGGTCGCCCGCGTGAAGGGCAAGAGGGTGAAGGCGCTGCGGCGGTATCTTTCCGAGCACGCCAAGACTGATCTCGCCGACGCACACGTGCTCGCCGCCATCCCCTCCTTCGGCGGCCCTCGGCTCGACCCTGTTCATGTGCCGTCGCCGAAAAGCCATGCCCTGCAACGGCTCACAAAGCAGCGCGGTCGGCTTCAGGATGAGGTGGCCGCCAGCAAGCGCCGGCTCATGGATCTCGTCCGGTGGGCCTCTCCCGTTCTCGAGCGTGTGCTCCCCGACCTGCGTACCCGCCTTTCGCTGGCCGTACTCCAGCACTGGCTCGACCCGGATCGGGTGCTCCGCGCCCGTAAGAGTACCCTCGCTCGCTTCATCGCCGAGCACGCGAGTGGCAATCAACCGCACTCCGGCCCCTTCGTCGATGCGCTCGTCGACGGAATCCGAGACGCCGCCAGACAGGCTCGCAAGCTGCACCGCCACCACGTCGACTTCGTCGAGTTGCAGATGGAGGTCGCTGTGGAAATCGAGTTGGTGCTGCGCAAGATTGAGCTGCTCGGCACTCTTGAGAGACGCATCGAGAGGCTGTATTCCGAGCTGCAGCCAGACGATGTCCTGCGCACCATCCCCGGCGTCGGCCAGCGCCTCGCGCCCGTTCTCGCCGGCGTCATCCACGATGCCGGGAGGTTCCGATCGGAGCGCCACCTACGGGGCTTCTGCGGTCTCTTTCCCCGACGAGCTGACAGCGGCGGTGCAGAGCGTCCCGGGCAGAAGATCACGGCGAGTGGGAACGATCGCATCAAGCGCGCGCTCATGCTCGCCGCCGACACGGCTCGAAAGATCGACCCAAAGCTCGCCGAGACATATTGGCGCCTGATGACCACCAAGGGGCATCATCACAAACAAGCTCTATGCGCCGTTGCCAATCGCCTCGCGAACAGGATCTACAGCGTGCTTCGCGATGGCCGCCCCTATGTCCTGCGCGACGTCGACGGCCTCGAGATATCCGTGGCGGATGCAAAGGCCATCATCGCCGAGCGGTACCACGTTCCGAACGGGTTGCGCGCATCGCGGCGAGCCAGCCGGGCGCCGAGAGCCGGAGCGTGAAAAAACTGCTTGGCTCTCGGTACAAGATCATGTCGCGACGGCCCTTGGCATCCAGGCCATCGAGCATCACCGGCGAAAGGTCCGCTTCTTCTCGACCATCGAGCTCGTCAATGCCCTCGAACAGGAAAAGGCAAAGGGCAAGGCCGGTCAGATCGCCGAAAGCCTCACCCGCCTTGATCTCGTGATCCTCGACGAACTCGGCTACCTGCCGTTCAGCGCCTCCGGCGGCGCGATGCTCTTCCATCTCCTGAGCAAACTCCATGAGCGCACAAGCATCGTGATCATGACAAATCTCGGCTTCAGCGAATGGGCGACGGTCTTCCTCGACGCCAAAATGACGACCGCCCTGCTCGATCGCCTGACACACCGCTGCCACATCCTCGAAACCGGCAACGACAGCTTCCGCTTCAAAACAAGCTCAGCAGCCGCAGCCCGTAGCGGGAAGGAGCCGAACCATAACTTGACGCCCGTCTGACCCTCAGAACATAACCTTCAAGCGGGTCAATTCTCGATGGAAATACCGGCTCACTTCTCGACGGAAATCAACATTCTGGGGCCCAGCACAATCTTCAGGCCTTCCTCGATGAATACGCCCACTACCTCGTCGACGCAGAAGGCCTCGGGACCCGTCCAGCCAAAGAACGAGCAACCGGGGTCGCTCATGCGATGGCCCATGCCCTCGCCATTCGCCCTTCGCAGATCGACGTCGATGATGTGCATGTCGACGGCGAGTCCCTCGCCATCAGCAAGTTCCAGATGCGCGGACGCTTTGCGATGCGGCTCGCCGACTACAAAGATGAGGATGGCGCCGTTGCACGGCTCGGAGGCGTCCGCGAAGCGTTTAACTCACCGTTTCGGCCGTTTGTTCTCGCCACGACCTCGGTCGGACAGGAGGGGCCGGATTTTCATCCCTATTGCTATCGCGTCTACCATTGGAACTTGCCGAGCAACCCGGTTGACCTCGAACAGCGTGAAGGCCGCGTTCACCGATTCAAGAGCCACGCAGTGCGCCTCAATCTTGCCGAACGGCAGGCCGACGCCATCAGGGGCGGCGGGCGGTCTCCTGACGATCCGTGGAGACTGATGTGCGAACGCGCCCGATCCGAGGCGCCAGTAGACACCGATCGCATCCCCTATTGGATCTATGAGGGCTCAGTGAGGGTCGAACGGCGCGTGCCGATGTTGCCGTTCAGCCGGGAGTTAACCCGCTTGGCTTGGCTCAAGCGCAGCCTGACCCAAGTTGAACAGTTGAATTGGACGAAGCGGGAACATTTTTCCGTAAGCCATTGATGTTATTGAGGTGGGGTCGGTGGGCGTCAGTTTGTGTGGTGCTAAATAATGTAAGAATAGGCGTTTCATTGCTTGACGAATGGAGGTTTCTGAGATGCTAATTCGGCATGTTCGTGCGCGAGAAGACCATCAATGGCTACACCTACATCTACCTTGTGGAGAATGTCCGCGAGGGTGGCCGCACGAAGCAGCGCATCATCCGCAATCTCGGACGCAAGGAAACGGTTCTCGCCAGCAAGGATCTCGATCGCCTGGCCGCCTCGGTCGGACGGTTCACGGAACGGGCCATGGTCCTGGATGCCATCAACAACGGTGATGCGGCGCGATACGAAGCTCGTCGCATCGGCGGGCCGCTGCTCTTCGGGCGCCTGTGGCAGCAACTCGGCATCGATCAGGTGATCGCTGATCAGCTTGGGGAACGCGGCTTCGAATTCCCGGTGGAGCGGGCCGTGTTCACCGCGACGCTGCACCGTCTGTTCGTCTCCGGCTCGGATCGCGACTGCGCGTCCTGGATGCAGGATTACGACATTCCCGGTGCCGACGATCTGTCGCTGCACCATTTCTATCGGGCCATGGCCTGGCTCGGAGAAGATCTGCCAAAGGACGAGCAGAAGGATGCGACGCCCTTTTCGCCGCGTACCGTCAAGGACGTGATCGAGGAGGCGCTGTTTGCGCGCCGGCGCGACCTGTTTACCGATCTCTCCATCGTCTTCATGGACACGACCTCCCTGTCCTTCCACGGCGAAGGCGGCGAGACGCTGGGGGCACGGGGCTATTCCAAGGACCATCGCCCTGATCTCAACCAGATGATCCTCGCCGTCATCGTCGATGCCGATGGCCGCCCGGTCTGCACCGAGATGATGCCAGGTAACACCGCCGATGTCGCCATCCTGCTGCCGATCGTGCAGCGGCTGCGCAGCCGTTTCGGTATCACCCGAGCCTGCATCGTGGCGGATCGGGGCATGATCTCGCAGGCCACGATCACGGCGCTAGAGGAACAGGGTCTGGAATATGTGTTGGGTGTGCGCGAGCGCACCGACGCACGCATGCGCCGGGTTCTCGACGATCCGCAACCCCTCACGCCGCTCCTCGTCGAGCGCAGCCAGGGCGAGACGCAGCTCTTCGCCAAGGAGGTCGTCGTCGACGGGGTCCGCTACATCGTCTGCCGCAACGAGGCGCAGGCCGAGAAGGACCGCAAGGACCGCCAGGCCATCATCGCTGCCCTCGATACGCAGTTGAAGAAGGGCGACAAGGCGCTCGTCGGCAACTCCGCCTACAGGCGTTATCTCAACACCACGACGCGTGATGCCTTCGAGATCGATGCCGGCAAGATCGCCGAGGAAGCCCGCTATGACGGGATCTTCGTCCTGCGCACCAACGCGAGGATTTCTCCGCTTCAGGCGATGCTGCGCTACCGGGACCTGCTCACCGTCGAGACGCTGTTTCGTGTCGCCAAGGCGACGCTCTCGACACGTCCGATCTTCCATTCATCCGATGCCGCCATCCGCGGCCACGTCTTCTGCTCCTTCCTAGCCCTGATGCTGCACAAGGAGCTGTTCGACCGCTGCACCGAAGCCGGGATCAAACCCGAGTGGCGCCCGCTCCTGCGTGATCTCGACCGCCTGCAGAGCGGCAAAATCGAAAAGGACGGACGCAGCATTGCCATCCGTACCCCGGTAAGCGGTCAGGTCGGGCCGGTATTCCGCGCCGTCGGCGTGGCGCTGCCGCCGAACATCGCCGAAACCGAAGCTGCTTGACCGCACGACCCTCCGACCGTGGTGCTAAAAGCGCGAAGGCGCCCCCTATCCCATTGAAAATTCATAATTATCGGAAATCAGGTGTTTAAGTTGGGCCTGACAGTGTATCGCCTGGCCTTCGGCCGGTCGTGTCTTATATCTGGTGGAAATTCCCTGGCGATGTGTTCCGGGCATGTGAAGGTTCCGCTTCTCAGGCGGCGAGGGCAAGCTTGATCGGTTCGATCGGTTGAGAAAGCGTCTCCCATCCATCGACCTTGCGCATCTGGATCTGACCGGAGGCGAGCAGTGCCCAGAGCAGCATCGGCACGGTTTCGGCGCAGGGCAGCACGGTCTGCGTCTTGATCCGGCGGCGGAATTCCTCGTTGAGCCGCTCGATCGCGTTTGTCGTTCGTGCCGACTTCCACTGGGACGGATCGAGGCGGGTGAAGGTGAAGAGCCGATCCCCGGCTTCCTCGAGGCTGTCGGTGATCGCACGGCATTTCAGGCGCCATTTGCGCAGGAACGCCTTGCGCCGGATTTCGATCTCGGCAGCGGTGTCGGCGTAGATCATGTCGCGGTAGTCCTCGGTCAGCTCGTCGTGCATGCGCTTCGGGGCATGGCCGAGAAGGT
Organism: Saliniramus fredricksonii; assembly: GCF_900094735.1. NCBI lineage: Bacteria > Pseudomonadati > Pseudomonadota > Alphaproteobacteria > Hyphomicrobiales > Salinarimonadaceae > Saliniramus > Saliniramus fredricksonii. The sequence goes on along the minus strand of NZ_FMBM01000001.1, from coordinate 1,268,106 downwards.
TGCGGTGCTTGTGCACCGTGCACCGCTGGATCGGCAGCTCTTCGCCCCAGAGCGCAATGAGGGCGGCTTCCAGCCCGGGAGCGCCATCGACAATGACGAAGTCCGGTCGCTTCAGGCCACGCGCATCGAGATCGGCGAGGAACCCGCCCGAGGAACCCGCCCTATGCCGCCTTGCTTTCGCCGCCCGTGTTCTTGATGGCGAGCAACACCTTCTGCCCGTCGCGGCGCACGCCGATTGCCGCCAGCACCGAGATGTTCGTGGCCTTGCGGTCCAGACGGGTCTTGATGACGGTGCCGTCCAGGATCAGACGGACGATGTCCTCATCGGCGAGGCTGCGTGCGCACCACGCGTCCCAGTCGACCTTCACCTTGCGCCAGGCCCGGCTGACGACATCCTTGCCGACCGCCCCCTGAAACAGGCCGAACAGCGCGCGCTTGACCCGCCGCGTGTTCGTGCCGGCCAGATAGACCGAGGCGATCAGGGCCTCGGCCTTCTTCGTCAGACGCTGATAACGCGGCAGCGCCCGTGATCGCCATTCCGTGATCTTGCCCTCTTCGTTCTCGATCCGCGCGCGCGGCACGCTGACCGTTTCGGTTCCGAAGGTGCCGACGAGCTGGCGGTCGCGATGGCCGTGCCGATAGCCCTTCTTCAAGCCGCCGCCGCGGTCATAGCGGCAGCGCCCGATGACGGCCGCGAGCTCTTCCTCGAACAGCGCCTCGATCGTAGCGCGGATGTTCTGCCGAAGCCGATCCTCGATGGGATCGTAGCCGACGTCGCTGCACAGTAGCGCTGGCGTGGTCGTGTCTGTAGTCTGGTCCATGGCGTGATCTCCCTGGCGGTTGCTGCCGCCGGTTGGGTGGGTTGAATCACCCGGAGATTACGCCGCCTTCAAATTTCCACCACCTTCGCGACACGACCCTTCGGCCAGCCCCGTCAGGATGATCTTCTAGAGTATCTGCAGCATATCGTAGGTGCTGGTATGGATGGCTCGATGCTCGGCGACCTGCAAATTCGCCTCGAGCCGAGACCAGCTATTATGTCGGATTCATAGATTACGCAGCGATATGAAGGACTTCGGCGCCTCTTGCTTCCACAGTGCTTCCACGGGCGTTGGAAACGCAAACGCCGCCCCTGAGGGCGGCGGATAAGCGTTTGATAACGCCGAAGATTTTGGTTGCGGGGGTAGGATTTGAACCTACGACCTTCAGGTTATGAGCCTGACGAGCTACCGGGCTGCTCCACCCCGCGTGAGGTGTGTTGTTTGTGGGGGCTTGTGAGAGGATGATGGTTTTTTGCTTTTTTGCGTGATTGTCTTGTCTTTTGCGGGCCCGGCGACGACCTACTCTCCCGGGTCTTGAGACACAGTACCATTGGCGCTGAGGCGTTTAACGGCCGAGTTCGGGATGGGATCGGGTTTTATGCGCCTCGCTCGAGCCACCGGGCCGGCGAAAGACAAGTTTGCGCAGCAAACTTGATTGATTGATTTAGCCTCAGACGCCGACTTTCTGGTCGGCCTCAAGCGCCGGCGTGGGCGTGCGCCCACTTGGCTTTTCCGCGGAATGGTCCGCGACGCGCGTTCGCGCTTTGGGCCTTCGGCCTGGTTTTTACGCAGGCCTCAAGCGCCGGCGTGGGCGTGCGCCCACTTGGCTTTTCCGCGGAATGGTCCGCGACGCGCGTTCGCGCTTTGGGCCTTCGGCCTGGTTTTTACGCAGGCCTCAAGCGCCGGCGTGGGCGTCCGCCCACTTGGCTTTTCCGCGGAATGGTCCGCGACGCGCGTTCGCGCTTTGGGCCTTCGGCCTGGTTTTTACGCAGGCCTCAAGCGCCGGCGTGGGCGTCCGCCCACTTGGCTTTTCCGCGCATGAGCGCGGGCGGCCGTTCGGCCTTGCCGGCGCGTTGCGCCGGGTCGGGCTGAACCGTCTGAGGTGAAGCATGAGGTTGGTGACGGTCTTTCTGGATCTGACGTTTTTTAATCAGCCCCGGCGCGCAGCGCCGCAAGCGCGAACGCGCGTCGCGGATCGTTCCGCGGAAAGCCAAGCGGACGGAGGTCCGCGCCGGCGTTTGAGGCCAACAATAAACGAGTGATCCTGCAACGTTTGTGATGAGCGTCGGGCCGTCAGGCCCGCAAGGCCGAACGGCCGCCGCGCCGCGTGGCGCGGAAAGCCAAGCGGACGGACGTCCGCGCCGGCGTTTGAGGCTCATCAAAAAGCGCGCATGGATCATGAGAGGCAATCAAGCCAATCGAGCGATTAGTACCGGTAAGCTCAACGCATTGCTGCGCTTGCACACCCGGCCTATCGACGTGGTGGTCTTCCACGGCTCTCAAGGGAGATCTCGTTTCGAGGTGGGTTTCCCGCTTAGATGCCTTCAGCGGTTATCCCGTCCGTACATAGCTACCCTGCACTGCGGCTGGCGCCACAACAGGTCCACCAGAGGTACGTCCATCCCGGTCCTCTCGTACTAGGGACAGATCCTCTCAAATCTCCTACACCCACGGCAGATAGGGACCGAACTGTCTCACGACGTTCTGAACCCAACTCACGTACCACTTTAATCGGCGAACAGCCGAACCCTTGGGACCTGCTCCAGCCCCAGGATGTGATGAGTCGACATCGAGGTGCCAAACGATCTCGTCGATATGGACTCTTGGAGATCATCAGCCTGTTATCCCCGGCGTACCTTTTATCCGTTGAGCGATGGCCCACCCACGCGGGACCACCGGATCACTATGGCCGACTTTCGTCTCTGCTCGACATGTCCGTCTCGCAGTCAGGCAGGCTTATGCCATTGCACGCAACGACCGATTTCCGACCGGTCTGAGCCCACCGTCGCGCGCCTCCGTTACTCTTTGGGAGGCGACCGCCCCAGTCAAACTGCCTGCCATGCGCTGTCCCGGACCCGGATAACGGATCGCGGTTAGACATCCATGTCGCCAAGGGTGGTATTTCAAGGGCGGCTCCACACAGGCTGGCGCCCATGCTTCAAAGCCTTCCACCTATCCTACACATGCCGACACGAATGCCAGCGCAAAGCTACAGTAAAGGTGCACGGGGTCTTTCCGTCTGACCGCAGGAACCCCGCATCTTCACGGGGAATTCAATTTCACTGAGTCGATGCTGGAGACAGCGGGGAAGTCGTTACGCCATTCGTGCAGGTCGGAACTTACCCGACAAGGAATTTCGCTACCTTAGGACCGTTATAGTTACGGCCGCCGTTTACCGGGGCTTCGATTCAAAGCTCTCACCTCTCCTCTTAACCTTCCGGCACCGGGCAGGCGTCAGACCCTATACGTCATCTTGCGATTTCGCAGAGCCCTGTGTTTTTGCTAAACAGTCGCCACCCCCTGGTCTGTGCCCCCCGCCACCGGTTGCCCGATGACAGGGCCTCCTTATCCCGAAGTTACGGAGGTAATTTGCCGAGTTCCTTCAGCATCGTTCTCTCAAGCGCCTTGGCATACTCTGCCAGTCCACCTGTGTCGGTTTCGGGTACGGTCTATAATACGGGGGCTGTTTCCAGGGACCATCCAGAAGCACACCCAATCCAGTAAGGATGCACAACACTTCAGATCCGTCACCACCCGCAGGCTGCGGAATATTCACCGCATTCCCATCGACTACGCCTTTCGGCCTCGCCTTAGGAGCCGGCTAACCCTGCGCAGATTAACTTTACACAGGAACCCTTGGACTTTCGGCGACAGCGTCTCTCACGCTGTTTGTCGTTACTCATGTCAGCATTCTCACTTCCGATACCTCCAGGACCCCTCACGAGTATCCCTTCACAGGCCTACGGAACGCTCCGCTACCACCCGGTGACCAGTTATCAGTAATCAGTGACCAGATGCCTCGAGACCGTCAGCGGTCGGCGAGACTGTTCTTCAAACCTTGCAACATCCGCACGATCTGACGCAACTCGTCGCGCCAGTCTTCCGCACGTTCATGCGCAACAAACCCGAGATCCGCGCAATACCGACACCACAGACGCGTCTCCTCGGCAGAGCCGATCGCCATCACGAGATAGCGCCCGAACTCCCGGGGAGAGGCCTGCTGTCGACCGGCACCCTCGACAATCAATCCACAGACCGATCGCGAAGATCGTCTGAGCTGATCGGCGAGACCGCCATATTGCTCACTCTTGGGAAACTCCAGGCTCACGCCATGAAGCTCCAGCGACAATGCATAAGCACGACGAAAGACCTCCAGATCTTCCGCGTCCCAACGCTTGCCGCTACGCGCATCAAAGTTCATTCTGTTCACTGTTCACTGATAACTGGTCACCAGATCCTAAGCTTCGGCTCGTGGCTTGAGCCCCGTTACATTGTCGGCGCAGGAACCCTTGTTTAGACCAGTGAGCTGTTACGCTTTCTTTAAAGGATGGCTGCTTCTAAGCCAACCTCCTGGTTGTTTTGGGGTTCCCACATCCTTTCCCACTTAGCCACGAATTGGGGGCCTTAGCTGTAGGTCAGGGTTGTTTCCCTCTCCACGACGGACGTTAGCACCCGCCGTGTGTCTCCCGCGCAAGTCTTCCAGGTATTCGGAGTTTGGTTAGGTTTGGTACCGTTGTGGACAGCCCTAGCCCATCCAGTGCTCTACCCCCTGGAGCATAAACGCGAGGCGCTACCTAAATAGCTTTCGCGGAGAACCAGCTATCTCCGAGTTTGATTGGCCTTTCACCCCTAACCACAAGTCATCCGAGGCTTTTTCAACAGACACCGGTTCGGTCCTCCAGTGCGTGTTACCGCACCTTCAACCTGCTCATGGCTAGATCACTCGGTTTCGGGTCTGAAGCAACGAACTGAACGCCCTGTTCAGACTCGCTTTCGCTGCGCCTACACCTCACGGCTTAAGCTTGCTCGCTACTTCAAGTCGCTGACCCATTATACAAAAGGTACGCGGTCACCCAGGACAAACCTTGGGCTCCCACTGTTTGTAGGCATCCGGTTTCAGGGACTGTTTCACTCCCCTCGTCGGGGTGCTTTTCACCTTTCCCTCACGGTACTGGTTCGCTATCGGTCGCTAAGGAGTACTTAGGCTTGGAGGGTGGTCCCCCCATGTTCAGACAGGATTTCACGTGTCCCGCCCTACTCGTATCCCACACCTCCCTGAACCCGTACGGGGCTGTCACCCATAGTGCCCGACTTTCCAGACGGTTCCGGTTGAGAAGAATGTGAGCATTGGCCTGGTCCGCGTTCGCTCGCCGCTACTGACGGAGTCTCGTTGATGTCCTTTCCTCCGGGTACTGAGATGTTTCAGTTCCCCGGGTTCGCCTTTGACCCCTATGTATTCAGGATCAAATACCTTCTCATAGCAACCAGTAAACAGTAACCAGCCACCAGATCGCTCCGGCAACTGCCCACTGTTCACTGGTCACTGAAGGTGGGTTGCCCCATTCGGAAATCCCCGGATCAAAGCTCGTTCGCAGCTCCCCAGGGCTTATCGCAGCGTACCACGTCCTTCATCGCCTCTTAGCGCCAAGGCATCCACCAGATGCCCTTATCACACTTGATTGCTCTCATGATCCATACGCGCTTTTGCAAGCTTGCAAGATCAAAACAAACCACACACGCCATCAAGCCGGCGCATGCAGCCCTCCATACGGACTACTCGGCAGT